>JAUWGC010000128.1 GCA_030606625.1 Bacteroidales bacterium
ATATTTCCGGTCTATGCTGAAATAAATGGAATTGAAAAGGTCATCAAAGAAGGAGGGTTCGGCCAGCCCGTGGCTTGCCTCACTGAAGCAGGAGGAGCTTTTTTCGGAGTGGAATATCCTACTGCTGAAAGTTACCTTGAAGTACTGGAAAATAACTCCTCATACCTTCTCAAATGCAAACAATTTGTTGGTTCTAAAATAACAAACGAAGGTCGGCTGTCTGAATGGGTAGTATATGGCATGTCACCTGATCATGCTGTGAAAAAGGAATTCATGTCTTACCTGGACGATATCAGGGTTGCACCTTTAAAACCATATACACTTTATAATAGCTGGTACGACCTTCGTTCTACTGAATATCCGGGTGTTCCGCAGGAACATCATATGAATGAACAAAATGTTCTAAGGATCATTGAACTGATAAGGGAAAATATGATCAATAAACACCATATTCACCTGGATGCTTTTGTTCTTGATGATGGATGGGATATTTATGAAAGTGACTGGAAAATGCGGAAAGACGAATTTCCGAATAGTCTGAAACCTATTGCTGATGAACTCGCGAAAACAGGGACTGATCTTGGTATCTGGTTTGGGCCCACAGGCGGATATTCCTTCAGATCTGAAAGGATAAACTGGATGAAAGAGCACGGATATGAGATTGTCGGGGATGAGACCAAATATCATAATGCTATGCTATGCCTGGCAGGTAAGAATTATAGCAAACTATTCAGAAAAAGGGTGACCGATCTGGTAAAAAATGATGGAGTCAAATATTTCAAATGGGACGGGATACAGTTTACCTGCAGTGAATCAGACCACGGCCATCCCATTGGCATTTATTCACGCAATGCTGTAATGGAATCGGTGATCGATAAATGTAATGCTGTCAGGGAAATTGATCCTGACGTATACCTAAATATCACTTCAGGCACCTGGCTGAGCCCCTGGTGGATAAAATATGCCAATCAAATATGGATGGACGCTTATGATTACGGCCTAGCTTCAGTACCTTCATTCAGCAAGAGAGACGCAGCTATAACTTACAGGGATCTTTCTCTTTATGAAGATTTTTTCATCAAGGATTTATGGTTTCCTATTGCTAACCTCATGACCCACGGTATCATCAAAGGTAATCTTCAGAAACTGGGAGGAGAAGATGAGCCTATTGATAAATTCACTGACAATGCTTTATTATATTTCGCCAGAGGCGTATCCATGTGGGAGCTGTATATTTCGCCTGATATCCTTTCCGACGAAGAATGGAATGCCATAGCCAGGTCCATTCATTGGGCCGGTAACCGGTTCGACATCCTGTCAAACACAGAAATGATTGGCGGTAATCCCGGGAAAAGAGAATGTTATGGGTATGTGCATTTTAAGGATAACAGGGGTATTGTTGCTTTGAGAAATCCATCGGTAAACCCAAACCCCATCACATTTATATTATCCGGAGAATACGGACTGAACAAAAATGCGGATTCTCTGGTTCTGGAACAGGTTTATCCTGTTCGCCGGATCTCAACAGAACTTTACACTGAGGGCTCATCCATTAAAATACCCTTGCAAGGTTATGAAACAGCTGTTTTTGAGATCTATCCGTTAAAAGAAACAAATGAGCCTTTATTAGCCGGTGTTACATTCGATGTGATCGAAGATAAGAAAAATACCAGGAAAATTGAAGTCTACCAGACAAGTGGATATGAAAATTTATTAAATCCGGAAAAAGTCAAAGGAATTAAAATTAAAGGCATTACTGTACAACTTAATGATCTTTCAATTAAGTTTCCCGATACTAAAGACCTTGTTATCAAAAAAGAGATAAATTTCGAAAAAAGAAAACAAAAAGCCTTACTGAACATTAACCTCAACATACATGAGTCATCCTATAACAGCACTATCGGCATATTGCTAACACCTTCAACAAAACGTGAATTTAATACAGATAATATTAAACTACTTGTCGATAAGCAGTATCGCAACCCTTCTATCAGAAAACAACAAGGCAAATGGATATGGATCACAAATCCTGTTGGGCCGGGAGAACATAGAATCACTATTGAACTAGAAGATCCTGAACAATGGTATGGCCAGGCCGGTATCTGGCTTTTCGGACAGCAAAAAAGGAATGGCAGAGAAATCATATTTGAATGCACCGATGATCTGCCTGACCGCCCGATGCCTCCAAGGCCACTGCCACAGGGCATTTTTAAAATAAACAGTCATATTGGGAATATGGAAATACAATAATTTCTATGGATAATTAAATTTTAACAGGATGAAAAAAATTATTTTACTTCAATTGATTATATTTTTACTCGGCAACTCGATCATTGCCCAAAAACCCGGCGGGGAAACCATTAATGATTGGGGAAACCCTAAGATTGCCGGGATCAACAAGGAAGCACCTCATTGCACCTTGTTGCCATATTCAGATGAAACATCTGCCATAAAGAATGAAAAGGCATCATCACCCTTTTATATCAATCTCAATGGCAAGTGGAAATTTCACTGGGTCAGGAAACCGGCAGACAGGCCTTCTAACTTTTATAAAACCGGATTTAATGATATTTCCTGGGATGAAATACCTGTACCGTCCAACTGGGAATTCCAGGGGTATGGAGTGCCTATCTATGTTAATATACTGTACGAATTCACAACTTCCCCCAAACCACCGAAAATACCTCACGATTATAATCCGGTGGGCTCTTACAGGAAATATTTTCAAATACCAAAAAACTGGAAAAACAAGCAAATATTCATTCATTTCGGGGCAGTTAAATCAGCTATGTATTTATGGATCAATGGCAAAAAAGTTGGTTACAGCCAGGGAAGCAAAACACCGGCTGAATTCAATATTACAGATTATGTGAAGATCGGAAGGAATCTGCTGGCTGTTGAGGTATATCGCTGGTCTGATGGATCATACCTGGAATGTCAGGATTTCTGGAGGGTCAGCGGAATTGAAAGGGATGTTTTTCTTTATGCTGTGCCAAATGTCTGTATCAGGGATTATTTTGCAAGAGCCGGCCTGATAAATGGATACAATGACGGTGACTTCAACCTTGATATTGAGATCATTAATTATTCAAAGAAAATACAACCCAATTTAACACTGGAAGTTAAGGTTTATGAAGATATCAAAAATAAACCCATCTTCGAGGAAAAACAGCCTGTTAATCTCGAAAAGCAGGAAATTATAACATGTCATTTTGAATCCATCATTAAAAATCCCAAAAAATGGTCTGCTGAAACCCCAAATCTATACACCCTGGTACTGTCTCTTTCAGGTAAAACAAGTAAACCACTGGAAGTATTAAGCAGTAAGATCGGCTTCAGAACATCCGAGATCAGGAAGGGCCAATTACTGGTCAACGGGGTGCCAATCCTGATCAAGGGGGTTAACAGACATGAACACGATCCTGTTACATGTCATGTGATCACGGAAGAATCTATGATAAAAGATATCCAACTGATGAAACAAAATAATATCAATACCGTCAGGACCAGTCATTACCCCAATGATCCCAGATGGTATGAATTATGCGACCAATATGGATTGTACATAATAGATGAGGCAAATATTGAATCACACGGCATTGGGTATGATCCAATTAAGACACTTGGGAACAAACTATTATTTATGGATGCTCACCTGGACAGAATACAAAGCATGGTAGAAAGGGATAAAAATCATCCATGTGTGATCATTTGGTCGATGGGTAATGAAGCAGGCGATGGTATCAATTTCGATACTTGTTACAAGTGGATCCACTACAGAGACATGACCCGGCCGGTACATTATGAAAGGGCTTTACTTGGATCTAATACAGATATTTACTGCCCAATGTATCCCAGCATTGAATATATAAGGAAGTATGCCGCCAGGAAACAGGAAAGGCCGCTGATCATGTGTGAATACGCCCATGCCATGGGTAACAGTACAGGAAACCTGCAGGAATACTGGGATGTAATAGAAGCTAAAGATCAATTACAGGGAGGATCGATCTGGGATTGGGTGGATCAGGGTATGAAAAAAATAAATAAAAAAGGAGAAGAATTTTTTGCCTACGGAGGTGATTATGGACCCAAAAATGTTCCAAGTGATGGTAATTTTTGCATCAATGGACTGGTAAACCCTGACCGGTCACCTCATCCTGGCCTGATCGAAGTAAAGAAAGTTTACCAGTATGTGTCTTTTGAACCGGTTAAAAAGTTACCTGATAAAATAAAGATCATGAATAAGTATGATTTTTTAAGCCTCGATCACCTGGACATCCATTGGGAAATGATAGCAGACGGCAAAATTATAGGTGAAGGGATTATTAAAAGTCCGAAAATCAAGCCAAAAGAAGAAGAAACATTCAAATTGAACCTGCCACTATCTGATTTTATACCGGGTGTAGAGTATTTTATCAATTTCAGTGCGAAAACAAATAAAGATTTCCCCCTCATACCCAAAGGGTTTGAACTTGCTTCAGAGCAAATTCCAGTTCCCAATATAACAAGTAGTGAAGTTGTCTCCCCAAAAGGTAAGCTTGAGATCAAATGGTCTGATGATAAAAATATATGCAGCATCTCCGGTCAGCATTATACAGTTAAGTTTGATAAGACAAATGGGACAATTTCCTCATACACATTCAAAGATAAAGAGCTGATATCCGAAGGACCGTTGCCAAACTTCTGGCGGGCACCCACCGACAATGATCTGGGAAATAAAATGGAAAAAAGATGTAAAGTTTGGCATCTGGCAAGCAACAATCAGAATATTGAAAAGTTCGAAGTTCAGCAAATCAGTGATGAGGAAGTTCATGTAAACATCACATATGGCCTTGGAGGAGCTGAGGTTAAACAGAATACACGTTATATGGTTTTGGGTTCGGGAGATATTGTCATTCTGAACATATTGGATATTGGTGATAAGAACTTACCGGGACTTCCCCGGTTTGGAATGAAAATGCAAATGCCTGCCGGATTTGACAATATGGAATGGTATGGAAGAGGGCCTCATGAAAATTATATCGACAGGAAGACTTCCGCCTTTATCGGATTATACGAAGGCAAAGTCAAAGATATGTATCATCCTTATGTCAGACCACAAGAGAATGGTAATCTCACCGATGTCCGCTGGATAGCCCTGACTGATAAAAAAGGTACAGGATTGCTGATCATCGGCAAGCCCATCTTATCCATTTCAGCCTTGTTTTATTCGATTGATGAATTGGATTACACGGTTTCAGGAAACAAACATACAACAGACCTTAAGCCAGGCAAAAAAACATTTCTAAACATCGACATGAAACAGATGGGAGTGGGAGGTAATAACAGCTGGGGGGCCAAACCTCTCGAGAAGTATATGATACAAGCTAATAATTATGCTTACTCATTTACCTTATCGCCATTATCTCCTAAAGAAGATCCTATGAAAAAGAGCAAGATCAAATACAGATACACAAGAGTTCGAGAATGATGTTTGAGTAAGCTCTAATAATTGATTTTATGTGAAACTTTACTTTTCTTTGTATTACTGTAATAAATAATCACCAGGAAGACTAATCATGATCCTTAACTCACTTGATTGGATAATTATTATTTCATTTTTTATCCTGTCTGTTTTCATTGGGATTTACGCTTCCAAAACAGCCGGTAAAAGTTACTCTGAATATTTCCTTTCAGGAAGAAACATGCCATGGTGGTTGCTGGGTATTTCAATGGTTGCCACTACCTTTTCGTGCGACACTCCAAACCTGGTTACTGATATCGTCCGGCAAAATGGTGTGGCTGGTAACTGGGCATGGTGGGCCTTCCTGCTCACCGGAATGCTGACTGTTTTCATTTATGCAAAGCTCTGGCGCAGGTCGGGAATACTCACAGACCTGGAATTTTATGAAATCCGGTATAGTGGTAAGATGGCTGCTTTTGTACGCGGATTCAGATCCCTGTACCTTGGCTTCTTTTTCAATATAATAGTGATGGCAACAGTTGCCCTGGCAATGATTAAAATAGGGGCAGTAATGTTAAACTGGACCCCTACACAAACCCTCATCATTGCCATGACCATAACTGTTATTTATTCAACATTAGGGGGACTGAAAGGAATTCTGCTAACTGATTTTTTTCAATTCATCATTTCCATGATAGGAGCTGCAGGAGCAGCCATAATACTTATTAAGCTTCCTGAAATCAGTAATCTCAAAGGATTGATAACCAATCCAAATGTAATTCCCAAACTCAACCTTTTACCTGATTTCAGTAATTCCGAAGCATTGATAACCCTGT
>JAUWGC010000172.1 GCA_030606625.1 Bacteroidales bacterium
GGAGCATGTTGAGTATATGTCAGTTCCCAGGATGATTGCTCTGGCTGAAGTGGCATGGACAAAAACAAAATACAAAGGTTGGGACAATTTTATTGAAAGAATGGAAAACCAGTATCCCCGCCTGGACCTGATGGATATAAATTATTCCAGGGGAACATACAGGATTACTATTGTTCCTGAGTTAGACACCTTGAAAAAGGTAAATAAAGTGAAACTGGAATCGGAACTGTTTAATCCCGAGATCCGTTACACACTGGATGGCACGGAACCCAATGCCAACTCGGCAATATATACAGAGCCATTTGAAATTACTGCAACAACAACGGTTAAAGCCGGGATCTTTAAGGATGGTAACATACTAAGGAACGCATCTGAAAAAACCGTCAATGCACATAAGGCGGTTGAAGAAAAACCTTCAAACAAATAGTAATTAAAATAACATGAAGATGTTGAGGAAGATTTTTTATCTGTTTTGGATTATTTTTATATTGATAACAACAACTTTCGGGCAATCAGATAATATTACTACAGCATTTCCCGCACCGATTGCACTGGCAGCATCATGGGATACAAGCCTGATGTATGAAGTGGGTAAAGCGATGGCAACGGAAACTTTGTCGAAAGAAAGGGATTTTAAAAGCTTTGGGGAAGATCCATACCTGGCGGGCAGAATGGCTGCTTCATTCATAAGGGGAGTAGAGAGTGAAAATGTTATGGCTTATGAAAAAAAATATGCCGGTAATAACCAGGAATGGGAAAGTCGCCAGTTTAAAGCAGGATTATTTGATGATCCGAAAACTTCTGATAATACAGTAATATACAGGAATGAACATAAACAGCTTGCCCTGAAGGCAGCAAGGGAGAGTATTGTGCTTTTGAAAAACAAAAAAGGGTTGTTGCCTTTGAATGTAAATAACATCCGGAGCATTGCCCTGATCGGGCCAAATATTTTTGAAGCCAGAGCAGGTGGAGGAGGTGGCTCGAAAGTTACTTTCCTCTGTTCTGTATCCACGTTGGAAGGAATACAACACCTTGCAGGGGATAAGGTTAAGATCTATACTGCCTGTGGTGTAGTTGCCATGAATGACATTATTCCTTTGAGTCCTGAATTTATGAAACCCAATGATCCTTCGTTGGGTGATTTTGGCCTTTGGGGTGAGTATTTTAACAATACGGAACTTGAAGGTGAACCTGTTTATACATCACTTGACCGGCAGATCAACTTCAAATGGGGTTATGATGTTCCTCATCCGGAACTATACAGGGTTAATGACCGTAATCTGTTTTCCGTCAGGTGGACAGGTAAATTAATCCCTCCTGAGACAGGCAATTATAAGTTGAACATAATCAATAATGATAAATGCCGGTTGTTCATTGATGATCAATTAATTATTGATAACCGGACACAGAATCAGTTAAAGTTGAATTCAGCCAATTATTATTTTAAAAGAGAAAAGGAATACGATATACGCCTTGAATGTTTTTTTGATGAAGGAATATCAGAGGTCAAATTTGGCTGGGAAAGGGAAGGAGAGGACCTAATTTCCATTGCAACTTACCGGGCGAAGCATGCCGATGTTGCCATTGTATTTGTTGGCCTGTCAAACCGTTTTGAGAGTGAAAGCTTCACCGGGAAAGGCATGGATCTGCCTAACCAGGCAAAGCTTATAAAAGAAGTTGTGAAGGCCAACCCAAATACTATTATAGTTATTGAAACAGATTCTCCGGTATTGATAGAAAGCTGGATAAAAGATGTTCCGGCAGTAATTCAGGCATGGTACCCAGGTCAGGAAAGTGGAAATGCTGTTGCTGAAGTCTTGTTCGGGAAATATAATCCCTCGGGGAAACTGCCTTTTTCATTAATCCGTAATAATAATGATTTACCCGCCTTTGACGGATACATGAATGAAGGCCTTGTGGGGGATTATCATGAGGAAATATATGTGGGGTACCGATATCTTGACAGGTTTAAGATCAAGCCTTTGTTCCCTTTCGGACATGGACTTTCATATACGACTATCGGGATCGGGAAGTTGCTGATTAGAAAAGGAAAAAACAAAAATGAGTTCATTGCTACTATTGAGGTACGTAATTTTGGGGATATGGCTGGTACTGAAGTGATCCAATTATATGTTCATGATCCTGAAGGAAAGGTAAAACGGCCTGAAAAGGAATTGAAAGGTTTTGCAAGAGTGACCCTGGAGCCGGGAGAAAAAAAGGTGGTTAGAATTCCCTTCAACCGTGATGTCTTTGCTTATTTTAACGAAGAAACCAATCAATGGACAGTTGAGCCTGGTTTATACGATATTCTAATCGGGACATCAGCAGGTAATATCAAATTGAAAAAAACCATATATTAATATTTTTTACCCAGGTAATCAGCTATACCTTCTGAGGTGGCCTGTATGCCATTATCGCCTTTATGCCAGTCGGCAGGGCAAACTTCGCCATTATCTTCGAAGAATTGAAGAGCATCAACTATGCGGAGTGCTTCTTCAACGCTTCTGCCTAACGGAAGATCATTAACAACCTGATGACGAATGGTGCCTTGCTTGTCGATCAGGAACAACCCCCGGTAAGCAACGGCTTCTCCATCAAATTCCATCTCACCATCTTCATTGTAATCATATTCACCGGCCAACACGTCATAGTTTTCAGAGATGGTTTTTGAAAGGTCAGAAACCAGAGGGAATTTTACGCCCTTGATCCCTCCTTTGTCGACATTGGTATTGAGCCATGCCCAGTGTGAGTATTTTGAGTCGACAGAACATCCAACTATAGCAACATTCCTTTGTTCAAACTCTTCCATTTTGTCCTGGAATGCAAGGATCTCTGTTGGGCAAACAAAAGTAAAGTCAAGTGGATAGAAGAAGAAAATGACATGTTTTTTTCCGATATATTGCCTCAGGGAAAATTTTTCAACGAATTCACCGCCATTTACAACGGCATCTGCTTCAAATAAAGGTGCTTTTTTTCCAACTAAAACTGCCATGATTTATAGGTTTATTTATTGATCAATTTATTATCACAAAATTATAAATAAATTTCAATAGTTCAGTAAACAATTCACCTTCTTCCTGGTCACTGATCACTCGTCACTGGTCACTAGTCAATATATCCGATATCAGTAATATTAAATTGAATTCTGTGGCTGGCTTTGAAATCAAACAAAGTCAGTTTTCGTAGTTCATAATAGTTTTGCCAGTATGTCTGTAATGTCTTAAAATATGATTTTTTTGCATTGTCATTATCTATTTGGGCATTATTCAGTTCAAGGACATCATTAACTTTTCCAATCATGTAACGCTTCTGGGTAATTTCATATCTTTTCTGTGCCACGGTGTCGGATTTTGCAGCGATCATTAACTGGTTCTCCTGCATGTCAAATTTCATAACAGTCAGGAAAATATTTTGTTCAAAGTCGATCCTTTCCTGTTCGATGGATGTTCTGATCAATTCCTGGCTTGATTCTGCCATTTTAATGCTTCCCTTGGCTAGCCCCCAGTCAATAATTGGAATATGAATACCCAGGCTGACTT
>JAUWGC010000071.1 GCA_030606625.1 Bacteroidales bacterium
AAAAGGCGAGAGAACAGGCTAAATCACTTCAACAAAACATGGAGTCAATACTAAGATCAAATAAGATATTGTAAATGTGATCAGTGACCTGTGACCAGTGATCAGATGGCTGGTGGGTGATAGCTGATTGCTGACTGTTAACTGTCGACTGTCGACTTTTTTACCAACTGAATTAAATGATAAGATTCCAACCATGAATATCCGGTTCTTCACCATACTGAATGGCTCTTAGTTTGTTATACAGTATAGTTGATTTCGGTCCTGCCTTGCCATCTTTGCAATACTTATAGACCTTGCCTGTTTCCCGGTCTTCAATCATGCTGATCGGAGAAATAATGGCAGCCGTTCCACATGCACCGACTTCTTCGAATTCACTCAGTTCTTCAAAGGGAACAGGACGCCTTTCAACATTCATGCCTATATCTTTTGCTATGGTTTGCAAACTCATGTTGGTAATTGATGGAAGTATAGTTGGAGAATCCGGTGTGATATAGTTATTGCCTTTGATACCAAAGAAGTTAGCCGGACCTGCTTCATCAATATATTTATGTTCCGTGGAGTCAAGGAATAGTATATTAGCATGTCCTTCCATCTTAGCCCTGTCAGCAGGTCTTAAACTAGCGGCATAATTACCACCAACCTTGATATGCCCGGTACCTTGTGGCGCTGCCCTGTCATAATCACTGACAAGCTGGATCTTCACCGGATTGAAGCCTTCCTTGAAATATGGCCCGACCGGACCTACAATGATCATAAACATATATTCATGAGCTGGATTAATACCTATCTGCGGGCCAGTGCCAATCAGCAAAGGCCTGATATAAAGTGCAGCACCCGTTCCATAAGGCGGTATGTATTTCTCATTAAGCTTAATAACTGTAACCATTGCTTTTTTGAACAACTCATCCGGTACTTCAGCCATCATAATACCGGCAGCTGATCTGCGCATCCTTTTGGCATTTTCATCCCACCTGAAAACCCTCACCTTGCCATCCACACCCCGGAAAGCCTTAATCCCTTCAAAAGCTTCCTGTCCGTAATGTAAACATGTTGCGGCAATATGTATCGGGATATACTCAGCAGATGTGATCTCAAGTTCCCCCCACTTTCCATCCCGGTAATAGCTACGTACATTGTAATCGGTCTTGTAATATCCAAAAGGCAAATTTCCCCAATCAATATTTTCCATAGTTCAATCTGTTTTAAAAAATAATTATTATAATATTACAAAATAAAATCTTGTTTTTTTAACAAGTTTTATTTCCGTTAAAGACTTTTATCTTTTTACTTTTATCTTTTATCTTGCAGTATACTGCGTTATGTATTGCTAAAATAAAATATTTAGTTGAATTTTTTCGATATTACTAAATAAATATTGCAGATAAATGTTGTATGTTATTTGTTATTCATTATTTTCACATTTCTCTAATAATCTTTCAAGATAATGGTATTCTATCCCGTATTGACTTTTAAGCTTATCAATTTGACTGTAAATCTTTTTATGGTCAACCTTTCCTTTGCCTTTAACACCTGCAATCATGATGTTTTTTGAGGTGTGTTCTGTTGAGATGAACTCTATGATATTGGTTTTATAACCACAGGCTGCCAGTAACAATGCACGTATGGTATCAGTAACAATCTCGGCTTGTCTTTCTTTTAAAATCCCAAATTTTATTACCGGATGATCGGTTTTCCCTTGTGTAATCTGTTTCCTGATCTGCTTATGACAACATGGAGCACATAAAATCAAGGAAGCATCAGCTTTTATCCCTTTGTAAATAGCATCATCCGTAGCAGTATCACAAGCATGCAATGCTATCAGAACATCGGTTTTTTCTAATGAAGCATCCGCAATGTTGCCTTGTTTAAATACCAGGTTCCCGAATCCTGCCTTTTCTGCAACCTTATTACAAAAGTCTACAAGTGCCTGCCTCTGTTCAATACCCAGAACCTTCACCTTCTTCTTCATAGTATTGGCCAGGTAATCATAAAGTGCAAAAGTAAGATATCCTTTTCCGGAGCCCATATCAACCACAGAGATATTGTCACCCAAGTGGGCATGTTTCAGTAAACTACCAAAGATCTCTATGTACTTATTGATCTGCCGAAACTTGTCATGCATACCTGCTTTCACTATGCCCTCTGCATTTGCAATGCCCAACTCCCTCAGATAAATATTATCTTTTGTCCGGATAAAGCGTAACTTTTCCCTGTCGTGGTCTGATGATGGCAACTCATTGAAAGTAGGCCGGCTTTCTTTCAATGCAGGTATGAGCTTATGACTGAAGATTATCTCAACATCTTTTTCAATTGTAAACAAATGCCCGCTTAAAAATTTTTTACACAGAAACTCATCGATATTTTTTATGCCTTCTTCAATTGTATAATTACTGACATCATCCTTTGACGTGTACCGGTATGTAAAGGAAAGTTTTAAATGGTCCTTGATCACAACCGGGCGGATATAAATATTCCTGAGATCCGGAGCCTTTTTTGCCCTCTTCCCCAGGGTGAGCTTAACAAAAGTATTATTGCCAATAGCTTCCTTTATCTCACCTATAAAAGAATCCTTCTTAAGCTTTGGTTCCATTTTTACAATTATTAATGTCAAATATATACTAATACACTGAATAACTTTGCTTTTTAGTAATCTTTTATACTGAAGCTGTTACAGAAATCACATTCCCGGTCATTTTGTCAGCATTCTTATGTTGGCATATAGTTTGTAAATTCATTGCATAATCATAAAAACTATAAAAGATGCAAACAGGTAAGATCAATGTTAAGACAGAAAATATTTTTCCAATTATAAAGAAATTTCTTTATTCAGACCATGAAATTTTTCTCAGAGAATTAATTTCCAATGCTGTTGATGCCACTCAGAAACTCAAGGCCCTGAGTTCGATCGGTACTTTCAAAGGGGAACTTGGTGATTTGACCATTCATGTTTCCATTGATAAAAAAGCCAGGACTTTAACTGTCAAAGACAGGGGAATAGGTATGAATGCTGAAGAATTAGAAAAATATATCAATCAAATTGCTTTCTCCAGTGCAGAAGAATTTGTAAAAAAATTCAAAACTAAAAGTGAAGCGGAAAGACACGCCCTGATCGGTCAATTCGGCCTTGGGTTCTATTCATCCTTTATGGTAGCAGATAAAGTTGAGATCCTGACTAAAACTTATAAAAAAGGTGGAAGTACCAAAGCCATAAAATGGGAATGTGATGGCAGTCCTGAATATTCCATGACTGAAATTGACAAAAAAGACAGGGGAACGGAAGTGATCGTATATCTTGACAAGGAATCAGGCGAGTTTCTGGATGAGTACCGTATACTGAATTTGCTAAATAAATACAGTAAATTTTTACCTGTTCCCATTCAGTTTGGAACAGAAAAAGTACGGGAAGAGGTCAAAGGTGAAAAAGACAAGGATGGGAAAAACAAAACCGTCGAAGTTGAAAAACCAAGGATCATCAATAATACAGACCCTTTATGGAAGAAAAAGCCGGCAGACTGCAGTGAAAAAGATTACAAAGATTTTTACAGAGAACTTTATCCAACTTCTTTTGAAGAACCTTTGTTCCAGATTCACCTGAATGTCGATTACCCCTTCAACCTGACCGGCATTCTATATTTTCCTAAAGCCAAACTGAATGTTGAGGTACGGAAAGATAAAATACAGCTATACAGTAACCAGGTTTTTATTACGGATTCTGTTGAAGGCATCGTCCCTGATTTTCTTACCTTGCTGCATGGCGTGATCGACTCGCCGGATATCCCCTTGAATGTTTCCCGGTCATTCCTCCAAAGTGATGCCAGAGTAAAAAAGATCTCCAGCTACATCATGCGTAAAGTTGCAGATAAACTGGAAGAGCTTTTTAAGAAAGACCGTAAAAGTTTTGAAAATAAATGGGATGATATTAAGGTCTTTATAGAATATGGCATGATATCGGAAGAAAAATTTTACGAACGTGCTGAAAAATTTTCTTTGTTAAAGAACATTGATAACAAGTATTTCACCTTTAAGGAATACAAAAACCATATCAAGGAACAACAAACTAACAAAGATAAAAAGCTGGTATACCTTTATACAAATAATAAAGAAGAACAGCATAGTTTTATTGAATCAGCCAGGGAACGGGGATATGACGTACTGTTGATGGATGGTATCCTTGACAGTCATTTTATCAATACCCTTGAGCAAAAATTCAAGGATACTATTTTTATACGAGTTGATGCAGATACCATTGATAAACTGATCCTTAAAGAAGACGAAGCTCCGTCAAAATTGGATGACAAACAAAAAGACCAGCTTAAAACCATCATTGAAAGGAACATAGATAAGAAAAAATTCACAATTGTCTTTGATAACCTTAGTGAAAGTGATCAGCCTTTCATCATTACCCGTCCTGAATTCATGCGCCGTATGAAAGATATGTCGGCCCTCGGTGGTGTAAGCCTGGGTATGGATAACCTGCCCGACAGTCTGAATCTTGTTGTTAATGCCAATAACCCGATCATGACCAAAGTGCTTGAGTATAAGACTGATAAAAAACAAGACCAGCTTATTAAACAGGCATACGACCTTGCACTACTTTCTCAAAACCTGCTCAAAGGCCAGCCCCTGACAGATTTCATCAAAAGGAGCATTGATATTATAAAGTGATGGTATAATAATTTTCTCTCACTGGGATTTGGGGTACGGGGTTAGTTTATAGTTTTGAGTTTTGAGTTTTGAATTTATGTGTTCAGGTGTTCATGTTTTTCCTGTTTTACGCAATGCAGCACCCAAAATAAAAACCAAACCTAACTTCGTTAAGAAGGTCACCATCACTTCGTTAAATCTTATACGTTTTGCAATCGTTCAATTCTACTCCCTGTTTTTCGTAAGTCCCGGTAGGGACTATATATTGGTAGATAATAAATTCCGTTGTTAATATTAAGTGCCGTTAGGTACGAAATAATTTGTATCAACAGGTTTTAAAATGTAGCATAAGAAAATGCGCCATATTTTTGTAACTTTATGTTCGAGTTATGCTGAAAACCCATAAGCTTTATTAATAAATTTTAACAGCAATATATTGAAAAATAACATACATCGTTTTGTGAATAAATTATAACCCTTATCGATCTCTGCGTGAAATATATATTATTAATATACTTATAATCAATATCATAAACATACTGATTAGTTACAAACCGGCAGTTATGAAAAAACAAATTCTATTTATTATCTTGCTTCCTGGCTTCTGGTTCTTATGTCTTAATTCCTACAGCCAGATAACCCGCGGTGCCGTACCCGCTGAGATCTACATCTCAACCGACTGGTATGTTGATAATTTCAATGACCTTCATTATGCTATTTTCCATTCAAGCGATAATGGTGAGAATATTACCTTAAAATACGAAAATATTGAAGTTCCACCCCCCGGCGAAATGCAGGTTGGTAAAGTGCTTGGCGATGCTACGCCCGGTGCTTTGTATAACTATGGCTGGAATGAACTCTGGGTTAGTTTTGATTTTGGGGAAAATTGGGAGTACAATGAAACTTATGGATCAAGCGGAATGTTTGCAAGTGGATGTATTAATGGAGAAATTTATAAATGTTGTGTAAATCCTCAAGGAACCATATGGCGAAGCATTGACTATGGAAATGCATTTGTTGAAGTCACTCAGGATGCTAAATATGTTTTAGAAGCAGGTGTAATAGAAGGAAATTTATACGGTATAGATGGTAATGCGGGTATTGGTTATAATTTACATTTCAGCACAAATTATGGGGAAGAATTTATTACCATCCCTATTGACAGCGCAGTTGCCTTTTGGTCAATAGGTGGATATTATCCACAAATCAGTAGAGGAACCGAACCAGGAGAATTATACCTGGTATCCTGGTGGCTTGATTATCATTATAAAATATTTCATAGCGTTGATACCGGCTATACCTGGACAGAGAAATTTGAATCGGATTATATCAACCAATATTTTTGGGAAGTGCAATACACGGCCGGGCGACAACCGGGCTCGTTTTATGTGATGCGTTCAACAGTAGATCCTACTTTTAACCATACATTGCTCTATATTGATTATAGTAATGATTATGGAGAAACTTTTACAACTTACTTCCATGACCTGGATTCTTTGTTTACTTCTATTACTCCCATCAAAAAACCTGATTATAGACTATCAGCATTTCCCAACCCTTTTTCCAAAAAAACAACCCTAATCTTTGAATTTCCGGAAAATTATAAAAATCCCGTGTTAAATATTTGCGATATCCATGGAAAAACCATCAGGCAGTACAATATTACCGGAAAAAAATCACAGCAATGGGATGGCAGGAACGGAAACGGAAACAGAGTGTCAAATGGAGTTTATTTTTTCAATATTGAATTTGGCAATTTTACATCACAATGCAAAAAAATATTATTTATTGATCAAACCCAGTAGTTATGAAAAACCTGATACTAATGCTTATGCTTGTTTTTCTTTACGGGCCAACATCACAAGCCCAGATAACCCGAGGTGCCCAACCCGCTGAAATCTACATCTCAACCGACTGGTATGTTGATAATTTCAATGACCTTCATTATGCTATCTTCCATTCAAGCGATAATGGTGAGAATATTACCTTAAAATACGAAAATATTGAAGTTCCACCTCCCTGTGAAATGAAGGTGGGTAAAGTGCTTGGCGACGCAACCCCTGGTGCTTTGTATAACTGGGGCTGGAATGAGCTTTGGGTGAGTTTTGATTTTGGAGTAAGCTGGGAATACAAAGAAATTGGTCCTGACCATGTAAAATATTTAAGTGGGCAAAGCAACGGTACGATCTTTAAAATAAATAGTGCAGAGCTATCCCAAAGTGAAAATTATGGTAATAATTTTACAGTTATAACAAACCCAATTATCTGTCCTATTCGTGAACCTGGCTATTATTTAGGTGAATTTTATGGTATAAACGGAAATATTGGTGTAGCTTTATTTTTAGACCATACATTAGATTATGCAAATACTTATACTGAAATTCCAATTGATAGTTCAGTTGCATTCTATTCAGTAAGTGGACATTATCCCCAAATTAGCAGGGGAACAGAACCTGGAGAACTATACCTGGTATCATGGTGGCCCGATTTTCATTATAAAATCTTCCACAGTACAGACACGGGTTATACCTGGACAGAGAAATACGAATCGGAGTATATTAATGTTTATTTTTGGAGAGTAGCTTATTCAGCCGGCCGGCAACCGGGCTCGTTTTATGTGATGCGTTCAACAGTGGCTCCAGCTGGTGACCATATTTGGCTTTATATTGATTACAGTTCTGATTACGGGGAAACCTTTACAACTTATTTCCATGACCTGGATTCAACGATAACTAATGTAAATCCTATAATAAAGCCGGGATTTAAGCTGTCAAATTTTCCCAATCCGTTCTCCGATAGAACAATCATCAGTTTTCAATTGCAAAACAAATGCGATGATGCTATTTTAAGTATTTATGATATGAATGGGATATTGATAAAACAATATAATGTATGTGGAAAAAATGTGCAGCAATGGGATGGCTGCAATTCATCAGGTATTACCGTTAAAAGCGGACTGTATTTTTACCAGATCAGAACCAGTGAGTTTTTATCACCATTAAATAAACTATTGTTCGTTATGGATTAGGTACAATGCCTCAATATATACTTAAATCCTACAAACAATACGATATTTACAGACAATATCTTATTGATTTGTTATTTTATCAGGAATCAGCATATGGAATAGAAGAACCGGAACCATTACAAGATATTGGAGACGGTATTTTATTAGATTTTAGAATAATACCAAATCCTGCAGAGCGGGAATGCCGGATTCCTATTGCCATTTACTGGTTGCTGGTGTTGTTATTTTAATGTACCCCTACGATCTTCTCCTGTTTTACGCAATGCAGCACCCAAAACAAAAGCCAACCTTAATAAAATCAATGGTTACAAATGAAAATTTTTGATCGTGCGGAAAACAGGAGGTTAGTTTATTGTTTTGAATTTTGAATTTACGTGTTCAGGTGTTCATGTTTTTGTGTGTTCAATATTCCTTGTTCAATATTCCTTGTTCAATATTCCTTGTTCAATATTCCTTGTTCAATATTCCTTGTTCAATATTCCTTGTTCAATATTCCTTGTTCGATATTCAAGTGTCACTTACCTATTGCCACTAATTTGTTGTCTACTGTCGACTGTTGACTGTCGACTTTTTTGCCAATTACCAACTGCCCCTAAACTTAATACTAACCTATTTAGCAAAATGCATTAAAATTCCCTTTTCCCCTTTATAATCTCTACCGACTGCCCAGAAATCATTTTCTGTACTATGTGTAATATCTGTAAGATTCCAGTCTTTACTGATCTCTGGTAAATATTTTATTACATCATAAGGCCGGAATGTTATCAAAATTTTTATACATTTGCACTTCCTAATAATTAAATCATATCCTATGAAAAAGAGTTGGATCATTATAATTATCATAATCGTCATTATTATTATTATTTATTCTTCTTTTAAGGGTTCCTATAATAATATGGTGACATATAATGAAGCGATCAATGAAAAGTGGTCACAGGTAGAAAACGTTTACCAGCGGCGTGCCGACCTGATCCCAAACCTTGTCAACACAGTAAAAGGCTATGCTGATTTTGAAAAACAAACACTTACCGAAGTGATAGAAGCCCGAGCAAAAGCCACATCTGTAAATATTAATCCTGACAAACTGAATGCTGCGGCTTTGCAACAGTTTCAACAAGCACAGGACGGGCTTTCATCTGCCCTGTCGCGTCTTATGGTAGTTGTCGAAAGATATCCCGATCTGAAAGCCAACCAGAATTTCATGGACCTTCAGGCACAGCTTGAAGGAACTGAGAACAGGATCGCTAATGAACGAAGGAAATTCAACGAGGCCACCAGGACATACAATACATACATCAAGAGATTCCCTAAAAATATTTTAGCCAATTTATTTGGTTTTGAAGAAAAACCATATTTCGAGGCTGAAACAGGAGCTGAAAAGGTACCTGAAGTGAAGTTTTGATAAATTGTTTATTTGAATTTCTCTCAACCTTAAAAAACAATTGTTATGGGAAAGACAGCAAATAGTTTCTTTACAAAAGAACAAAAAGAAGATATCAAACAAGCCATATTAAATGCAGAACTGGATACATCCGGCGAGATCAGAGTGCATATCGAAAATACATGTGAAGGAGATGTTTTGGACAGAGCTGCTTATATTTTTCAAAAATTAAAAATTCATAAGACTGAATTACGAAATGGTGTATTGTTCTACCTCGCACTCAAGAACAGGAAGTTCTCTGTCATTGGAGACGAAGGCATAAATAAAGTTGTTCCGGACGATTTCTGGGAGGAACTGAGAAACAAGATGCTTAATTATTTCAGGGACGGGCAATTTACCGAAGGACTTGTGGAAGGTATGATAACTATTGGAAAATATTTAAAAAAACAATTCCCCTATCAAACAAATGATGTGAACGAACTCTCAGATGAAATCTCATTTGGAAAATAATTCATGAATAAATCAGTTATGCAAAAGACATTTTTATGCGTTACTCTGTTCTTATTAAGCAGTTGGCTTGTAGCACAGAATATACCAAAAAGACCTGTCCCTCCGCGCCTGGTTAATGATTATACCGGAACCCTTTCCAAAAGCGAGATCAACCAACTTGAACGAAAGCTCGTAAGTTTTAATGACACCACTTCCAACCAAATCGTTGTAGTACTTGTCAGTTCATTCAATGGCATGGACAAGGCCGAGTTTGCTGACCGCCTTGGAGAAAAATGGGGCGTTGGGCAAAAAGATTTTGACAATGGTGTTGTGGTATTGATCAAACCAAAGACATTAAGATCAAAAGGTGAGGTTTGTATAGCAACAGGCTACGGGCTTGAAGGTGCAATTCCTGATGCTATTACCAAACGCATTGTTGAATATGAAATGATCCCCAGTTTCAAACAAAATGATTATTACACAGGCCTGGACAAGGGCACCAACGTATTGATGGATTTGGCCTCAGGCGAGTTCTCTGCAAAAGAATATGCCAGTAAAACCGGGTCATCCCGGATTGGTCATTTCCTTCCTTTTATCTTTATACTCATCTTCTACTTTCTCATCATGAGATCATCAAGAAGGTCCCGCTCTGTCGGTAAAAGCCTTCCATTCTGGACTGCTTTATGGTTAGGCAGCACCATAGGCAACAGCCGTACACACAGCGGAAGCTGGAGTAATTTTTCTTCAGGAGGTGGTAGTTTCGGTGGATTTGGCGGAGGTGGATTTGGCGGAGGTGGCGCCGGGGGAAGTTGGTAATTCGTGAGGCGTGAAAGGTAAAGCGTGAAGCGAATAACTAATATCCTAACGAAACCTTTTATGATGACAGGAAAATTAAGCTTTGTATTTTCACTCTCATTCGCAGTTTTTCTATTGCTGATTATTGCTGTTGCAACCGGTACAGCAACATTCATAGAGAATGATTTTGGCACGACAGCTGCGAAAGTAGTGGTTTATGATGCAACATGGTTTGAGATTTTACTGGTCATCACTGCAATCAGCCTGACAGGCAGTATCTTTAAATACAAACTATATCAACGAAAGAAATACGGCGTATTGTTTTTTCACCTTGCCTTTGTTGTCATTCTTGCCGGGGCCGGAATTACAAGATATTTCGGGTATGAAGGGACCATGACCATCAGAGAAGGGGAAACAACTAACAAGGTATTCACATTATCCTATAGGGAAAAAATTATTGAATTGCCATTTTCACTTACCTTACTGGATTTTCAAATGGACAGGTATCCGGGATCTCAAAGCCCTTCCTCTTTTGCAAGCGAGATAATCCTGACCGATAAAAGGAAAAACCTTGAAATGCCTTACCGCATCTTCATGAACAATGTTCTTAACTATGATGGATACAGATTTTTCCAGTCATCATATGACAAGGATGAAAAAGGCACAATATTATCAGTCAGCCATGATTTCTACGGAACTTTGGTCACGTATATCGGATACGTGATCCTTATAGCAGGTATGTTTTTAAATTTCTTTATGAAAAACAGCCGTTTCAGGATACTGGCAAAAGCTTCTTCGAGGATAAAGAAAACAGGCAGGCAAACAACCGGCATTGTACTGTTCCTGGGATTATTTTTTATGGGCAATATTCTGTCAGGCCAGAATACGGTTGATGATCAGCATATCATAGATCCGGAACACACGAAAGATTTTAGCAAACTGCTAATGCAGGATAAAAGTGGCAGGGTCAAGCCAATCAACACATTATCCTCCGAAGTATTACGGAAAGTTGCCAGAAAGGAGAAAATATACGGACTTAATGCAGACCAGGTTTTTCTGGGGATGCTTGTTCAACCGGCTTACTGGCAAAACATCCGGATGATCAAGGTTTCCGACCCACAGCTTAAAGAACTAATTGGCATTGATGGGAAATATGCTTCATTCAACAATTTCGTTAATCTTTTTAATGGTCAATATAAATTGACACCCTTTGTTGATCTGGCATACAATAAAAAACCCGCTGCCAGGAACAGTTTCGATAAGGATGTTATCAAGGTGGATGAGAGAGTAAATATTTGTTATATGGTATACACCGGCAGTTTACTAAGGATATTCCCCAGGCCTGATGATATTAATTTCACCTGGTATGCAGCCATTAATGCTGATCAGAATTTTGATTCCAC
>JAUWGC010000126.1 GCA_030606625.1 Bacteroidales bacterium
AATTTGATCCTGCTGGTATTGGTGCAAGAAATCTTCAGGAATGCTTACTGATTCAATTGAGAAGAAAAGAGAATAACTCTGAAGCTATAACAATGGCTATCATGGTCCTGGAGCATTATTTTACTGAATTCACTAAAAAGCACTATGAGAAGATCCTTAAACGGGCTAAGATATCTCAAACACAACTCAAGGAAGCAATTGATGAAATTCTGAAGCTCAACCCCAAACCAGGTAATTCCATGAGTGAAACTTCCAAAACCAACTATTATATCATCCCTGACTTTATCATTCATAACAATAATGGAGATCTGGAATTATCCCTGAGCTCGAAAAATGCTCCTGAACTTCGCGTGAATAAAACCTATCGGGAAATGATGGAAGCTTATTCCGAGAATAAGAAAAATCGTCAAAAGAAAGACGCTTTCATTTTTGTCAAGCAAAAAATCGATTCGGCCAAATGGTTCATGGAAGCCATCAAACAAAGGCAAAACACCCTTTATGTCACCATGAAAGCTATCATGGAATACCAAAAGGACTATTTCCTTTCAGGTGATGAAACCATGCTGAAACCAATGATCCTTAAAGATATAGCTGAAAAGGTCAATCTTGATATCTCAACAATTTCAAGGGTTGCTAATAGTAAATATGTACAAACTCCTTTTGGCACTTTCTTCCTTAAGAGTTTTTTCTCAGAGTCGTTGCAGACTAAATCCGGGGAAGAAGTATCTACACGTGAAATAAAAAAGATATTGTCGGAGTGCATTACCAGTGAGAACAAAAAGAAACCATATACCGACGAAAAGCTTACAAAAGTTTTACGGGAACGTGGTTATAATATTGCACGCAGAACTGTTGCAAAATATCGTGAGCAGTTAAATATTCCTGTTGCCCGCCTCAGGAAGGAATTATGTTGATCTTCTTTTTCTCCGATCCTTAAAAATAGTATATCTTTGATGGAAACAAAATTTGCCAAGGCCATTTCTTTTATTTTTCACCCCTTGCTGATAACAACATATAGCTTTATAATTCTTTTTAGCCTTCACACATTCTTTTCGTTGGTTATTCCTCCATTGGCTAAGTGGATGATTCTTGGGATCGTGTTTGTTATAACTTTTCTTTTCCCTGCTCTGTTGATCCTTGTTTTATGGAAAAGGGGATTGATCTCGGAACTGAATATGAATAAAAGGGAAGATAGAATTATTCCATTTATTATGACCGCAATATTTTTTTCCCTGGCTTATTATTTACTGAAACAACTTCATATTTCTCCTATTTATAATTATTTTATGATCGGAACAACCTTCAGTATCATTATCGCATTGATCATTAATTATTTCTGGAAAATAAGCATTCATATGATTGCAATGGGAGGAATGCTGGGTGCTTTTCTTGCTTTATCCTTTGTATTGATTATTAATATTCCCATGCTTATAATACTGATCATTTTTATCAGTGGTTTGGTGGGATTTGCCCGGTTGAAGTTGAATGTTCACTCTCCTGCACAAGTATACATTGGCTTCCTGACAGGAATGACAATAATGTTCCTCTTGTTTATATTTATTTAAAACTCACCTTTTTCCCGCATTGGGACAGACAAACTTAGATAAAGCACAATACACTTGATCAATAATAAGGTATGATGGCAATTCCAACTGAGATGGGATAGAGTTCAGGCCCTTTATCCTTTTCGAAGATTTTTGATAAGGAGAAATACCCGGTAACATTGAACCATTTATAACCAAATCTGATGGTGGGGCCGTATCTGAATGCCTCCAAATGCTTGATGCCCTGGATTTTCTCTTTTACTTTAACACCATCATTGGTTAAACGTTCTCCCTTATATTTGGCTTTGCTGTCAATAAGGTACCCGACCTTGAAACCAACAGCCATACGGAATCCTTTCCTGGATTTAAAACGTATTTCAAAAGGAACATCCAGATAGGCCAGTGATATCTTGCTTTTTTTATAATCTATAGTATCACCAATCTTTACAAATGCAATGGAATCGGCCTTAATGTCTTGGATTATAGTATTGCTGTATAGGTTATGGAAGCCAAATCCGATCCCGAAGGCAAAGCTGATATTGCTCTTTCCAAATTTATGATTATACATGCCATAGATTGAGGTACCCTGGTTGATGATTCTGGCATTCATGTCTTTTGGAGTATCCATCCATATATCTGTGAACATACCAACACCGATATCGAATTTTTTGTAACTGGATTGCATTACATCCTGGGAATATGTATCTGAAAAGAATAAACATATTGTAAGTAATAAAATAATTTTTTTCATGTGAAAAGAATTTATTTAATAACAAATATACGATATAATATTAAAATTATTATGCAGGATAAAATTTGAAACAAAATTCAAGCATAAAATAAAGTTTAAAGTTCATCCCGAAATTTCGGGATTATAGCGAAAATAAAACTATCACTAAATCATTAAATACGAATCTTTCTTTTCATTAATGCAGCAGCAAGGGTATACAACAGAAATATTCCACTGATGAAACAGGATATCCTGGCAATATAATTACCATATTTTGTATAAAATGTAAGCCTGGAATTAGCATTGATATCTTGTTTTATCACACCAGGTTTCCAATATCCTATGGATTGGCAAATATCACCACGATGATTGATAAAGGCTGAAATTCCGGTATTTGCAGAACGTGCTATACTTCTGCGTGTTTCAATTGCCCTGAGAGGGGCAAATAATAAGTGCTGTCTGTGACCCGGGGTATCGTCCCACCAGCCATCATTGGTTATGATAAACATAAACTCCGCACCGTTGCGAACAAATTGCGAAAAAAATTCTCCGAAGACTGATTCATAACAGATCACAGCTGCAAATTTCAGGGAATCAGGCTGTCTGATAAATACTTTCCTTTCCGGATCGGTACCCAGGGTACCAATTGTCCCGCCAAGGTCAATGGCAAATTTTTCAATGAATTTCAAGTATCTTGAATATGGCAGAATTTCCACACCAGGTGTTAGTCGCGATTTATGTGACAATTGTATGATGTCCGTTGTATCGAGATAAAACACTGTGTTGTATGCATCATAATAAAGATCCACATCAGAAAACTTGCGTGCTGTCCGGGATATTTCCTCACCGGGAAGGAATTCCCTGAACGTCGATGCACCGATCACTATTCCCGTCCGGGGATGTTCGTAAATAAATTTCTTTAACTGTTTCAGGATACCTGAATATTCAAGCCTGTTTTCCCAGACCTGTTCCTGTATGGCCGATTCAGGACAAACGATGAAGTCGGTTTCCTCATCCAGTTCACTGATAGCCAAATCCAGGTTCTTCTCAATTATCTGATCAGGAGGTAATGTGTACTGTTCGGTGTAAGGATCAATGTTAGGCTGTGTGATGATAATACTGACAGGATTGAGTTTTTCCCTGTAATTATGATAGATGTACAAAGAAATGATCAGAGGAATGAGTATAAACAACAAGGCACTAACAGCAGGGAGCAATATTTTTTTGATGGGTTTTGCCTTTTGTTTTATCTTAATAAACAGGTGGTAGATCAGGATATTAACAACCAGTACCCACAGGGTGCCGCCAAAAGCACCTGTAAATTCATACCACTGTATCCATTTGATATAATTGGCAAATCCGTTACCAAGGTTGAGCCAGGGCCAGTTAAGTTCCCAGTGCAGGTGAAAGAATTCAAAAGAGATCCAATAGAATACCAGGATGTAGTGTGCGCGCCAGGGAGAATAAATATTTCTTTTAGTAATATGGAAAATATTAAATACAAATGCCATAAGCAAAGCATTCACCATTACCGCCCCCACAGCGCCGGCAGGTGTGGATTTCCATATCCAGTAGGTTGTCAACCCGCACCATATCAGAAAAGCAGGATAGACGTAAAATAGTACGCTGAAACGGTTGAAATCATTTCTTCTGGCATCAATATAATCCTCAATAAAAAGCAGGGGGATAAAAGCTATAAAGAGCAGTCCCGGGAACCCTCTTGTCGGCCATGCCATAGCGAGCAGCAAGCCGGAAAGTACAGAAAGAAGGATAAGATGGTACTTTTTCAATTGACTTATACTTTTAATTCCGGGATATCCTTGTAATAATCTAAAACACCAGGGTTGGCCAAGGCATCCTTGTTTTTGATCTCTTCGCCCTGAATAGCTTTTTTCACTGCAATTTCAACCTTTTTACCATTCAGGGTATATGGTACATCCTGTGTTTCCAGAATGATGGCCGGCACATGTCGTGGACTGCAATATGAGCGGATATTGCCAGCAATCTTCTTTTTCAGTTCTTCATCAAGCTGATATCCCTCATTCATTTTTACAAACAGGATCACCCTTTCATCTCCCTGATACGGTTGTCCAATGACCACTGAATCCTCGATCTCGTTCATATTTTCCACCACCCTGTATATTTCTGCTGTACCGATCCGAACTCCTCCCGGGTTCAGTGTAGCATCTGATCTTCCGAACATGGTAATACCACCGTGTTCGCTTAACAGGATATAATCTCCGTGCCGCCATATGCCTGGATAAACATCAAAATATGCATTGTGATATTTCTGCTTGTCAGGATCATTCCAAAAGTGGATGGGCATCGAGGGGAAAGCCGATTTACATACCAGCTCACCCTGATTACCGGTAATGGAATTTCCGTCACCGTCGAAGCTGTCAACATCCATCCCCAAGCCACGGCACTGGATCTCACCGCGGTAGACCGGCAACATCGGACAGCCCAGTATAAAGCAGGAGATGATATCCGTACCACCTGAGATCGATGATAATTGCACATTTTCTTTCCATTCGCGGTAAACGTATTCAAAGCTTTCATCAGATAGTGGCGACCCGGTGGAAAGGATTGCCCTTAGTTTTGGAAAATCAGATATTTCCTTGGGGACAACACCGGCATTTTCCAGGGAAGCAATATACTTTGCGCTGGTCCCGAAGATAGAAATGTCCAACTCATCCGCCATTCTAAGCAGGGCATCCGGGCCGGGATAAAATGGGTTGCCATCATAACACACCAGGGTTGCACCAACAGCAAGGCCGCTGATAAACCAGTTCCACATCATCCACCCACAAGTGGTGAAATAAAAGATTGTATCCTCTTCCCTGAGGTTGCTATGCAGCATCAGTTCCTTAAGGTGTTGAATCAGGGTGCCTCCTGCCGAATGAACAATGCTTTTAGGCAGGCCTGTAGTTCCTGAAGAATACATAATATATAACGGATGGCTGAAAGGTAATTGTTCAAATGTTATTTCACCTGTAACGGGCTGTGCCAGGTCTTCCCAGGTTACAGCCATCGGTACTTTATCCGTTTTCCGCTGGTTGGTATAATTGATCAGTACGACATGTTCGACTGAAGGTAACTGGTCCAGTATGCTCTTTAATTTTTCCTGTGAGTCGAATATTTTTCCTTTATAATAATACCCATCAACAGCAAAGATCACTTTAGGTTCTATCTGGCTGAAACGATCCAGTACCCCTTTAATACCAAAATCAGGAGACGATGACGACCATATAGCCCCAATGGAGGAAGCAGCCAGCATAGCAATGATGGCCTCGGGCATGTTGGGAATGAATCCTCCCACGCGATCGCCTTTTTTCACACCGAACCTTTTAAGTCCTTCAGCCACACGGTGCACTTCCTCATACAACTCCCTGTAGCTGATCCTGGATTTCACTTCTGCTTCTCCACGGAAGATGATAGCTGTTTTGTCATCTCTCCTGCTAAGCAGGTTTTCTGCGAAGTTCAGCCTGGCTCCGCTGAACCATCTGGCACCAGGCATTTTTTTAATGTTATCCACAACCTCCTCATAATCCTTTGAAAACCTGATCTCACTATATTCCCAGAAGGCTCCCCAGAACTCGGGGATATTCTCAACACTCCACCTGTACAGGTCAAAATAATCCTTTAAATCATAACCGTATTTTCCATTAACAAAGTTCATGAAATCGCTCATCCGCGAATTCCCGGACCATTCTTTGCCGGGAGTCCATAAAACTTGATATTTCATATTCAGTATTTTTTAATGTAATGTAGACTATAAATATTGAGCCTACTCTAAAAAGTCCATCACTTTGGAATATTGGAAGAATGGAATATTGGAAAATCCCATTATTCCAGCATTCCAAATTCCGAAAAACATACACATCAGCTAAACGGCATCTATATACCTGGAAATCACCATGCGTTGTATTTCGGAAGTGCCTTCGCCGATTTGCAGTAAGCGCTGGTCACGGTAAAACCTTTCAATATCATAATCCTTCATCAGGCCATATCCTCCATGGATCTGGACGGCTTCATCTGCAACTTGC
>JAUWGC010000015.1 GCA_030606625.1 Bacteroidales bacterium
GATGATAATATCAGGTCTGTTTAAAGATTATAAAGATGTTGATGAATTACTAAGACATGTCCTGGGTTTGGGAAATGAATATGTATTGATAAAGGTTATAAACAGGTCTGGTAGTATCTTACCCCCACACTTTGCAAAAGATATTACTGATTTTAACCTCAATAACATTGAGAGAAACTGCCTGGACTATGATGTGGTTTCCTTTCCAGGAAGAAAATATCCTTTTACGATCTGGATCAATATAGATAATATTCTTATTTCACCTGATAAAACGACAAAAAAAAGGCTTGAAAAAAGCAGGGTCCTGATGGAAAATGAACAGTTAGTCAGCCGGGAAGATGCCGGGAATAAAATCTCATGTGTGATAACTGAGGTCATACAAAGAAAGTCTGCAATTCTTTCAGGCTCTGTCGGATACTTTGACAATACAGCCAATAAATTGATATACAAAACACCTGTTCAGTCAAGATCTTCTTTTCAGATTTCTTCATATAATGTGGAAGGTGACCTGAGAGCATGCCCGCCTGAGATCATAAAGAAAATGAATGCCAGAGATAAACCATATCCCTCTGACAAGGCTATGATCAGGGATGTTACTGAGAAATTGAAAATAGTTATCAAAGGGGTTATTTGGAACAAAGATTATATTATTGAATGAATGATGTTTTGTACCTTGAATACATTCGCAAAACTTAAATTGAAAAAATTGATGTTAAATGACTGATTAATCACGATATTTTTAGAATGAAAATAAGCAAAGGAAAAGTTCTGTTTATTGATACAACCCATCCTGTTCTGGAAGAAGAACTGAGCCGTCTTGGTTTTAAGTGTGAGTATTTCCGGGATTATGAAAGAAAAAATTTTGAACAGATCATTCACGAATATATTGGTGTGATTATCAGAAGTAAAATAAAACTGGATCGACATATTCTGAATAAAGCTACACAATTGAAATTCATAGGCAGGGTAGGGGCAGGCATGGAAAACATTGATAAGGAGTTTGCAGAGAAAAAAGGGATCAGGTGTTATAATTCCCCGGAAGGAAGCAGGGATGCTGTGGGTGAGCATACGGTGGGCATGTTGTTATCTCTTATGAATCATCTCAACCGGGCCGACAGAGAAGTAAGGAATAGTTTATGGCGGAGAGCTGAAAACCGCGGTATAGAGATTAAAGGAAAAACGATAGGCATCATTGGATATGGAAATATGGGTAGTGCTTTTGCTCAGAAACTGAAAGGATTTGGCGCTGCTGTTATTGCTTATGATAAGTATAAAAAGGACTATTCCAGCGAGTTTGTCAGGGAAACCGATATGGAAACCATCTTCGGGGAAACGGATATTTTGAGCCTGCATGTTCCGCTAACCAAAGAAACCAACTACCTTATCGATGATGTATACCTTGGAAGGTTTTTAAAACCCATAATATTGATCAATACTTCCAGAGGGAAGGTTGTAAAGACTGAGGATCTTGTGAAGTATATGAGATCAGGGAAGGTTATCGGAGCTGCCCTTGATGTACTTGAATATGAGAAACTGTCTTATGAAGATTTGGCTATGGACAAGATGCCTGCCCCCATGCAATATCTTATCAAATCTGATAGGGTGATTTTAACACCACATATAGCAGGTTGGACGGAAGAATCAAAATATAAACTTGCCCGGGTGTTGCTGAATAAAATTAAAAATGAGTTTGATTTGTGAAATATTTCTCGCAGGAACAAGCCCCCTCCTTGCTCGCAGGGAGGGGGGATGGGTAAAAAGAATTAATATATTTATATGATGAAACAAAAAAGCAAAATATTTCAGGGAAAGACACTTGCTATATTAACTGGTGGAGGTGATACTCCAGCGATCAATTCAAGTATAGAAACTATCCGGAACAGGGCGTCAATGCTTGGATTCAGGGTTTTTGGAATAAGATATGGATGGAGAGGCTTGCTGGGAGAAGGAGATGTTGTGGATCTTACTAACCAGCCATATAATGGATGGTATGGAGGCTCTGCCTTACGTTCAAGCAGGACAAATCCGTTTCCTTCTAAGAAAAACCCGGAGAACAGGGTGCCACAGATATTGAAAAATCTTGATCGTTATAAGATTGATGTCCTGGTCACTATCGGTGGTGATGACACTAATGGGGCTGCCAAGAGAATCTATGAAATGGAAGGAATTCCTGTTATAGGATTTCCTAAAACTATTGACAATGACCTTCGGACAAGAACCATGCATGAATATAAAGGAAGCCAGATTGAAGCAGTACTTTGCCCGGGTTTTCCATCAGCTGCCAGGGCCATTGCAGATTATACTGCCAGGTTAAAAACTACTGCTGAATCCCATTCGAGGATCGTTGTTCTTGAAGTAATGGGACGTGATTCCGGATGGCTGACAGGCACGTCTGTTTTTGGAGGTAGTCAGCTTGCATTGGTTCCTGAATTTGATATAACAAGGGAACGTAAAGAAGTTTTCTTTGAAACAGTAAAGGAAACATATAAACAATCACCCAAGAGATCTTTGGTCATTCCTGTTGCAGAAGGTGTCAGATGGTATGATGAGAAAAAAGGAAAAATGGATATGGTTTATGCTTCTTCTGAAGTTGATGAATATGGACATCCCCGGTTTGGAGGGATCAGTGGCGTGATTGCTTCGGAGATCGCTGTCAGGTTGAAAATAGAAGCCAGGGCCCAGATATCTGGCTATTATGCACGTTCAGGCCCATGCAGGCGATACGATAGGCGGCTGACCATGACTTTGGCTGATAAAGTGGCAGACTTGCTCATCCGGGAAGAATTTGGACAAATGCCGGTGATAAAAAAAATGGTGCCATACCAGGAATTGGAAGAATTTAATACTTCATCTATTGATATGGGGCAGATTGGCAATAAGTCATTGCCTGATGAATATTATGATATCAGTAAATTCAAGTTCTCGGAAGCATATATAGATTTCCTTTCAAAGATACTCAAGCATATGCGTTATGAAGACTTTGAGTATGATTTCCCGGTGGCAATTCCTGAAGATCTTTAAATTACATTAACCTTTTGACAAGACATAAGTAGTAGTAAAACCTGCGGTAAACCGCAGCATTTTTAAATAATATAAAAAAATACCCATCTTTTTTAAAAAAAGTGGGTATTTTTTTGTGTTAAGGGTATTAATGATTAAGGAGTATTTAATTTTTATTCACTAAAATATTATCAGAATCATGAAATCTTGTTTCACTACGGCCATTTTAATGATAGTTGTTATGTTACGGTTATCAGGTTTGGATGTCACCTGTATGGCAAAGGAATATTACAAAAATATGTTAACATCACCTGTTCAACAGAAAGGTGTGTTGATCATTTCTGAAGTAACTCATCCCAATGATATTGCGAATGCAAAATATGTGGAATTATACAATTCCGGTTCGACAACTGTTGATTTTAGTACGGAAATATGGTACTTGAGCAGGCAGTCGAATGGTTCGACCTGGGGAGATGTTTTGCTAAGTGGCTCTGTTGGCCCGGGGGAATCTTTTGTTGTTGCAAATAATGCCTCAACATTTAATTCCGCTTTTGGTTTTGATCCTGACCAGGCAAGTGGTATTGTCACCGGAAATGGTGATGACGGATATTTTCTGTTCAAGGATGGGAATCATTCTACCGGAACCTTGTTTGATGCTTATGGCGTTATTGATCAGGATGGAACTGGTGAGCTATGGGAATATACGCATACAAAAGCTATCAGGCATTATAATGTTACGTCTTCGAACACTACGTGGACTGCATCGGAATGGACAATACCTTCAGTTTCTGAAACATATGACATGACCCCAACCAGCCACAGGGATGATGTTACCTGGGATGGTTCATCCTCCGGTGACTGGCATACGAAAGATAACTGGACATTCCCCGGCACACATGATTTTATACCTGATGTTTCTGATAATTTAACTGTCCCGGTGGGTTTGACGAATTATCCAACTATCAATGGTGAAGAATATTGCCATGATATTACGTTACAATCCAACGTAAATGGAAATGCTTCAATCCTCGGAAATGAAAACCTGACAGTAAATGGAACTGCCACCGTACAAAGATATATGACCGGTGGTACAAATTCTCTTTTAAGAGATGACCCAAATGCTGTGTACCATTTTGCTTCATCTCCTGTTGCTTCAACAACAGCAATAAATGTATTTCCCGGTACTGCCTACGTCAGGCAATGGAACGAAACCATCCAGGAATGGGAGAACCTGACAGGGTCTGATATCCTGCAGGTTGGCAAAGGTTACTCGGTATGGCTGGCAGGTGGCACTGCGACAGTATCTTTCTCAGGAACTCTAAATGTTGTCGATGTATCACCAATTATAACCTATACCACTGGCGGAACACCAAATCCTTCGTATGACGGGTACAATCTGGCAGGTAATCCTTTCCCATCAGGCCTGGACTGGGATCTGGGTAGCTGGACAAAAACCAATATCGATGCGACCATAGCTATCTGGAGCGGATCAGGAGGAAATTATCTTTATTGGAACGGATCAACCGGTGGTATTGCCAATGGTATCATTCCGCCAACCCAGGGCTTTTTTATAAAGGCAAATGCACCCGGGCCGGTATTGACAATACCAAATGATGCAAGGACACATTGCAATACAACATATTATAAAAACAATACTGTATTTGATGATCTGCTGGTATTAAATGTCGAAGGTTCGGAAAACGAATTTAAAGATGCAGTTTATGTTAATTTCAATGATCAGGCAACCGTTGGTTATGATAGTCAGTATGACGGACTTAAGCTATGGGGGCTTGAATTTGCCCCGCAAATATATTCAAAAATATCCGATGAATTATTTCTTGCCATTAATACCCTGCCATCAATAACCAGCAGTGAAACTGTTCCTGTGAGCTTTATGACCGGATATAACGGATATTTCACAATAACTGCCGAAGGTATTGACAGTTTTGATCCTTCAATACCCATTTACCTTGAAGACCTGAAATCAACGACAATTGTTAATTTAAGGCAGAATCCGTCGTATCAGTTCAATTATTCAACAGGGGATGATCCTGACAGGTTTGTTATTCATTTTTCAGACCCTCTTAATGTTGAATATCGTAATAATAACGAAGATATTATTATTTATGCTTTTGAAAATGAGATCATTATTAAAACACCAACAACAAACGGTGAAATTATTGTTTATAACCTGATAGGTCAGGTGATTGCCAGGACAAACATTAAAAACAACCGGGTAAGTATTACTTTGAACAAAACAAATGCTTTTTACATCGTGAAAGTGATAACGGAAAAAGGTATTAGAACTGAGAAAGTGTTTGTCAGATAAATAGTGATCAGTGATCAGTGACGAGTGACCAGTGATCAGTGACCAGTGACTAGTGACCAGTGACCAGTGATCAGTGACCAGTGACTAGTGATCAGAGTGAACCCGTATGGATAATAACTATTAATAACTATCAATAACTATTAATAACTATCAATAACTAGTAATAACATTTTCAATTTAGAAAATGACTGACTAATCAAAAAACAATCCTATGAAAAAAATGTTTCGATTCGTTGTATTTATTATATACCTGATCATGGTCTCGATGGTTCGGCAGGTTGCTGCTCAACCAAGCCCTAATCAAAACGGAAATGGAAATCCGGTTGGAGGAGATCCGATAGGTGGTGGTGCCTCAATTGGAGGTGGTATTGCTATTTTGATGATCCTGGGGTTAGGTTACGGAGCAAAAAAACTGTATGATGTCAGGAAAAGGCCATTGGATGAATAATAACCATCAGCTATCAGCCATCTCTATGATTAACCTTACCTACTTAACTACTAGCTGAATAGTAGAACGGCTTCGTTGTTCAAGAAGAATATACCTGTCTTTTTTTACTTTATCAATGGCTTCCTTTGTATAATGCCTTATGGTTATCAGTTCCAGATCTTCATTGTATTTCACCATATAATTTTTCTTCAGGTTTTTGATAAGTTCTTCCAGGGAATCTTTCTTGTCAACACAAACCGAAAAACTAATGGCAGAATTCTGCATCATATTGATCTTTATTTTGTATTGTGCAAAAAGGCCAAAAATAAAATGCAGGTTTTCTTCTGCCATGAAAGAGAAGTCTTTGGGTGATATGGATAAAAGAATCTGGTCCTGTTTGAAGATAAACAATGGTAATTGGGAATCATGATGGGTTTCAGTATGGATCAATGAACCAATATCTCCGGGAGAAAGGAAAGACTTTATTTTTAGAGGGATTTTCTTGTTTTGCAAAGGCTTAATGGTCTTGGGGTGAATAACCTTAACACCATAAAATGCAAGCTCAATGGTTTCACCATAAGATATCTGATTAATCATTTTTGTTTCTTTAAAATCCTTTGGATCAGCATTCATCAGGCCTGGGACATCTTTCCATAAAATGACTTCGTCTGCATCCAGAACAGATGCAAAAATAGATGCTGTAAAGTCGGATCCTTCCCTGCCAAGTGTCACGGATTCACCTTTCAGGTTACTGGCTATAAAGCCCTGGGTCAGTATATATTTACCGGAAGATAATATTGGTGTGACGTTGTTTTTTATTAAGTTTTCTGTTCGTTTCCAATCAACTTTTCCTTCCCGGAAAGAATTATCCGTTTTGATGAGTTTCCTGACATCAAACCAGTTGTTGCTGAACCCTGTATCATCCAGGTAGTAACTGACAAGTTTCGTGGAAAACATTTCCCCGAATGAGACTATTTGATCATATATAAAATTAAAAGATCTGTTTGCATCGAAAGCTTTATCTTTTCCTTTGGTGATTTTTGTTTCCAGCTCTTTAAACAGTAGATTGAGTTCGGAATAAACAGGATGTTCGGGATTTTCAAAAAGATCCTTGGTGATATTCAGGTGATATTGTTTAATTTGATCAAAATGATCGATGGTATCTGGTTGTGAGTTATAAAATGCTTCAACAAGTAATTCAAGCGCATTCGTTGTTTTTCCCATTGCTGAAAGAATAATCACAAGTTTTTCATTGGGATAATTTTTCAGGATACCTGGTATGTTTTTAATTGTATCTGCATCCTTTACGGATGCACCACCAAACTTTATAACTTTCATATTGAAGTATTATCTGATTATTTTAACTTTAATCCGCCTTCGTGTTCGCTACGGAGTAGTTTATCAAAAATAATACTTTTGTATTTCATATTTGAAAAAAGAAGTTATTAAATTGGTCTTGTTTTGAAACCGGAAGATATTATCGGATTATACAGCAGGGATATTAAAACCAGGCAAATTATTGAGGCCCTGAGTACGGATAAGCCTGTTGAAATACAGCTTAACGGGGCAGTTGGATCATCCCGGGCACTTATTGCTGCTGCTGTTATGGAAGCAACAGGTGGTAATCATATATTTATCCTTAGTGATAAGGAATCTGCTGCTTATTTTTATAATGACCTGGAAAATCTCTTTGGAGAAAAAGACCTGATATATGCCAGGCGAAAGATCCTGTTTTACCCGACTGCATATAATAGAGCCTATGAGATCCTGAATACCGATAGTTCCAGCATCCTTGCGCGCACAGAAGTATTGAACAGGCTTCTTTCCCAGGCCAAAAGAAAATTTGTGGTAACATATCCGGAAGCCCTTGCTGAGAAGATTGTTACGAGAAAATACCTCTCCAGGCTTGGTTTGAAATTAGAAAAGAACATCAATATTGAACTTGATGCTGTTATAGACTTGTTAAATGAATATGGTTTTGAACAGCATGATTTTGTTGTCAGGCCAGGGCAATATGCTGTGAGGGGAGGGATTGTTGATGTTTTTTCTTATTCCAATGATTATCCCTACCGTATAGAATTCCTGGGTGATGAGATCGAATCCATCAGGACCTTCGACCCGGTAAGCCAGTTATCAAAAGATACCTTTTCCCGTATCTCGATATTACCTGATATTCATGACAGGTTGATTGGAAACAAATACGAATCCTTTCTCAGGTTTATCCAGGAGGGATCATATTTATGGATTGAAGATAGGCAATTGACAAGGGATAAGGTTCAAAATGAATTTAATAAAGCAACCAGGGCTTTTACGGAGTTCAATGGATCTGAAATGGAATTGTTTTCCAAAGGCCAGTTTATTGATGGAAAATCTTTTATTAATGATCTTGGGAGACATAACCTGATTGAATTTGGAAAGCAGTTTACCGGTAGTAATAACCTCAGGATATTATATGACCATGTTCCCCAGCCTTCTTTTAACAAAAACTTTGAATTATTGATCCTGGATCTGAAAAAAAACACAGGTAAAAACATTCAAAACCTGATCCTTTCAGACAATCCCAAACAGTTAGAGCGACTTTATGCCATCTTTGAAGATATTCAGGTGAAAGCAGATCAAAGAGTCAAATTCAATTATGATACTATGAATATTTCCCTTCATGAGGGATTTATCGACAGAAACCTTGGAATTGCATGTTATACTGACCACCAGATTTTTGAACGATATTACCGCTTCTGTCTTCAAGACAGTTTCAGCAATAAAGAAGCTCTGACACTGAAAGAGTTATATGATCTGAAGCCGGGAGATTATATCACACACATTGATCATGGGGTAGGCAGGTTTGACGGCCTGGAGAAAATAGATAATAATGGCCGTAAGCAGGAGGCGATCAGATTGATCTATAAGAATAATGATATCCTTTATATCAGTATCCATTCCCTGCACAGGATAACAAAGTATGTGGGGAAGGAAGGGACAGTTCCTCAATTGAACCGACTGGGGTCCAATGCATGGAATCGTTTGAAGAATAAGACCAAAAAGAAAGTTAAGGATATTGCAAAGGATCTGATCAGGTTATATGCGGAAAGAAAATCCATAAAAGGATTTGCATTTTCACCTGATACTTATTTACAGAACGAATTAGAGGCATCATTCATTTATGAAGATACTCCTGATCAGCTTAAGGCAACCCTGGATATCAAGTCAGATATGGAGAACTCCTGTCCGATGGACCGTTTGATCTGTGGTGATGTTGGTTTTGGGAAAACAGAAATTGCCATCAGAGCTGCCTTTAAGGCGGTTGCTGAAAGTAAGCAGGTGGCCTTGCTGGTTCCAACAACCATCCTGGCTTTGCAACATTACAATACCTTCAGTGAAAGATTAAGGAACTTGCCTTGTACTGTTGATTATATTAACAGGTTTAAATCTGTAAAAAAACAGCATGAAATACTAAAGAAACTTAAGAATAGCGAGATTGATATTCTGATTGGTACACACCGGTTGATCAGTAAAGATGTTGAATTTAATAACCTTGGTTTACTGATCATTGACGAAGAACAAAAATTTGGCGTTACTGCAAAAGAGCGGTTAAAAAAACTAAAAGTCAATATTGATACCCTCATTTTAACTGCAACCCCCATACCCAGGACCCTCCAGTTTTCAATGATGGGTGCCCGTGACTTTTCTATTATCAATACGCCGCCTCCAAACAGATATCCGATACATACGGAGGTCCGTTCTTTCAATGAGGAATTGATCCGTGATGCCATATACTATGAAGTTTCCAGGTCAGGACAGATATATTTTGTGCATAATCGTGTTCAGAACATTAATGATGTTGAGAAGATGCTTCACCGCTTCTGCCCGGACGTTAAAATAGCTGTCGCACACGGACAGATGGAAGGCAGGAAACTGGAAAAGATAATGCTTGACTTCATAAATCATGAATATGATGTTTTGCTTTCCACCACAATCATCGAATCAGGTTTGGATATTTCTAACGTGAATACTATAATCATTAATGATGCACAAAATTTTGGTTTGAGTGATTTGCACCAGTTGAGAGGCAGGGTAGGCAGGGCAAATAAAAAAGCTTTCTGTTATTTGCTGGCACCACCTGCTTCGGTGCTGACACCGGAAGCAAGGCGCAGGCTCAAGGCTATTGAGGAATTTTCAGAGCTGGGAAGTGGGTTTAACATTGCCATGAGAGATCTGGATATTCGAGGGGCTGGAAATATCCTTGGTGCAGAACAAAGTGGGTTCATTTCTGAAATCGGCTACGAAATGTATCACAAAATTCTGGACGAGGCTATCATGGAACTAAAGGAAAGCGAGTTCAGTGAACTGTTTGGAGAGGAAATAAAAAAGGAATTTGTCAGGGATTGTCAGATTGAAACAGACCTTGAGCTGTTGATCCCTGATGATTATATTACTAGTATCAAGGAAAGATTAAGCTTGTATAAGGAACTTGATGTTATGGAAACGGAAGATCAACTTACCAGTTACAGTGAAAGGCTGATTGACCGTTTTGGCCCTTTGCCCGGCCAGGTTAAGGAATTGATGAATGCCATCAGGCTCAGGTGGATCGCCAGGAAAATCGGATTTGAAAAATTTGTGATGAAAAATGGCAATCTGACGGGTTATTTTACAGGCAATCAGGAATCTCCATATTTTCAATCCAAAATTTTCTTAACAGTACTGAATTATATAAAAAACAATCCTTCCGGATGCAGAATGAAGGAGAAAAATGAGAAACTAAGCCTTACTTTTTATCAAATCACTGCAGTTGATGATGCAATTCGAGTTTTACAGCCTTTAGTAATAAAAAATTCATAAAAATTTAATACGATACAGGAGCTAATTTAGTATTTTTGTTTAGTAACCTTTGTTTTACCCAAAAAATATTGCTTATGAAAAAATTAATACTTTTAGTTATTACAATCTTTGTGACCGTATTGCTTTTTGCACAAGACTGCTCCGACATTATCATTTCTGAATATGTTGAAGGATGGTCAAATAACAAAGCAATCGAATTGTACAATCCCACGCCAGATCCCATTACTCTCAATCCGGATTACAGACTGATCCGCTGGTCAAATGGCAGTGAGGTTGCAGACCAGGATATCAAGTATGTATTGCCTTTGGAAGGGACCATTGATCCTTATGATGTTATGGTCATCATTCAGGATACAACATTTCCCGGGCAGGATACCATGATCTATCCTGAGCTAAGGAATAAAGCCGATTGGCTGGCTCCGGCAGATTACGAGGCAGGTACTCAGGGATGCAGAGTGGTTTTTTGGAACGGTGATGATGCTATTTCTATTCAAAACTTTGATGGACAAAATTGGATAGATATTGATATTTTTGGTGAGATTGGAGTTAGGCCGTTGAACTGGCAGGGGACAACCTCTCCAACGGGAGCCTGGGTTGATACACCTCCATATGCTGACGGACAAGGGGCGTATCTTACCAAAGATCAAACACTTGTCAGACATTCCGATGTTTTACATGGTGTGGACAGGCAAACCATGAATGGCTATGGGCCAAATAGCTTTTACGCATTTGCTGAATACGATTCTTTACCTGTAAATTTCTTTGACAGCCTTGGCTTCCACAGGTGCAATTGTAAACCTGCTTCAGTCGGTGAAATAATGAAAGAAGTTGAGGTGAAATTCTATCCTAATCCTGTAAGCCAGCAGAAATTCACAGTTCTTGCTTCAGCAGATATCATGGCCGTTGAGGTAATCAATATCGTTGGTCAATCAGTATACTATCGTGAAAATACACATGGAAACCGTGAAATGAAAGTTGAATTGGGCGATGTTAAATGTGGTATGTACCTTGTAAAAATTTACCTGACCAATGAACAATACCTTTTAAAGAAAATTATTGTTGAGTGATCCCAAGCCCTCTTTACACGGAGGGCTTCATTTTCTTAATTCATCATCATGCAATATTAAAATGAAAAAGGCTTTTCTCTTCATTGTAATTTCATTCCTAGTATTTCAAATTTATGCACAGAAAGGCGTGGTAAAAGGGACTGTCCGGGATGCCGTTACAGGAGAGCTATTGATTGGTGTAAATATTGTATATGCCCCGGGGCAGGGAACTATTACTGATATTGATGGTAATTATTCTCTTGAACTTTCTTATGAGGAGTATAATTTTGAAGTATCCTATATTGGGTATGAAAAGCAGACACGTACGGTAAATGTAAACAGCAAGGTTGTCTATGAAAATTATCAGTTAAAGATTCATACGTTAAGGGAAGTGGAAGTTGTTGCGGATATGGCCAAGACCCGTGAGACACCTGTTGCTTTCAGCAATATTACACCCATACAGATTCAGGAAGAGCTTGCCTCACAGGATATTCCCATGATCCTGAACAGCACCCCCGGGGTTTATGCGACCCAACAGGGAGGTGGTGATGGTGATGCAAGGATCAATATTCGTGGCTTTAATCAAAGAAATATTGCCGTGATGATCGATGGAATCCCTGTGAATGATATGGAAAATGGATGGGTATACTGGTCTAACTGGTTCGGACTGGATATGGTCACAAGAAATATCCAGGTGCAAAGAGGGCTTGGCAAATCTAAACTGGCAATTCCTTCCGTTGGGGGTACCATGAACATTATTAGTTGTGGTGTTGAAAGCAAGATGAAGATTTCACTGAAACAGGAAGTGGGGAATGATGCATTTTCGAGAACTTCTGTTGGTTTTTCATCAGGCAGATTAAATAATGGATGGGGTGTGACTTTTGCCGGATCATACAAACGGGGAGATGGATGGGTGGATCTTACCTGGACCCGGGGTTGGTTCTACTTCCTGCGTGTTGATAAACAACTTGGCAAACATTTGATTAGCCTGATTGCAATGGGCGCTCCTCAGAAACATACTCATCGTTCCTATAAAAAATCAATTGCCACGTTTGATAAAAAATATGCTGCTAAGCTTGGAGTTGATACAACAGGAGTTAACTCATACGGGATCAGGTATAATCCTAACTGGGGATACCTTCAGAGAGCCGGCGAAGACAGGGAGCAACTTCCACAAAGGCTGAACTATTATCATAAACCCCAGATCAGTTTACGTGATTTCTGGAATGTTAACGATAAACTTTATATATCTAATATTTTGTATACTTCAATCGGTAAAGGAGGAGGAACGAGCACGGCAACTTCCGATAAATATGGTACACCAGGCAGCTCTTCCTTCCCGGAAGATCCTGAAACCGGGCAGATCGATTTCCAGACATATTATGACAAAAATTATTACTCTGAGGATAAAAGATCAAGAGGTATTCTGAGAAGTTCCATTAATAATCATTATTGGTTTGGCCTCCTTTCAACCTTCACATATGAAATGAATGAGGAAATAACTTTCTCAGGAGGTGTCGATCTCAGAAGTTATAAAGGTGAACATTACATGGAAGTTTATGACCTTCTGGGGGGTAATTATTTCCTGGATAATACTAATAAAAATGCGGGTGATATTGTCAGGTATGAAGGTGATAAAATCAGATATTATGATGACGGCCTTGTCAGATGGGGCGGACTGTTTGGTCAGATGGAATACAACAGGGGGAATTTAACCGCCTTTTTTAATGTAAGTGCCGCTTACAGCGGATATAAAAGAATTGATTATTTTATCAAAAAGGAGCTGGATGTTAATGATACTACTTTGCGAATAGGTTATAATGATACTATTGTTTATCATGACATATCCTATACCAGAAATTCTCCCGGATTGAAATTTGCTGATACGGACTGGAAATGGTTTCCGGGTTATACAATTAAAGGTGGTGCAAACTATAACCTGAGTGAAAAATCAAACATCTATGCCAATATTGGTTATTTATCCAAAGCACCAAGGTTCAATAATGTTTTTTATTATGAGAATGTGGAATTTACCGATCCTAAAAATGAGATAGTGAGAGCTGTAGAACTAGGATACGGTTATTATAATCCTAAACTTACCCTGAATGTTAATGCTTATCTTACAGATTGGATGAATAAACCAGCTGACAGGCCCACAACCTATGTCGATCCTGTTACAGATGAGATATACAGGATTAATATAAATGGCATGAGTGCCCTTCATATGGGTATTGAGATAGAATTCGCACATAAACTCGGGGATAAAATACTTTGGGAAAGATTGTTGTCGATCGGTGACTGGCGTTGGAAATCCGAGGATACTGCAAGGGTATATATTAATGAACAAATAGCTAAAAAAATCTATTTTAACGCTAAAGATGTGCATGTTGGTGATGCTGCCCAGATTCAATATGCAGAACGTATCAAATGGGAGATAATTAAGGATTTATATCTTAAAGGTGTTTTTACATTTTTTGGGAAGAACTATTCTCAATTTGATCCATTTAGCTTATCCCCTTCGATTAATCCAAATTACCTTGATTCAGAAGGTAATCCTAGAGATTCATGGGAAATGCCGAGTTTCTTCCTGATTGATTTGCATGCAGGATACAGATTTAAATTTGATAATTTTGACATCAAACTTAGAGCCAGTGTATTAAACCTGCTTGATCAACAATATATTTCTGATGCCCAGAATAATGATTCGTACAGCTCAGGCTATAATGATTTTGATGCCAAATCGGCCGGTGTGTGGTTTGGCCTGGGCAGAAGATTCAATGTCTCTGTCATGATCACATTGTTTAATTAATTGACTGATTAGTCACCTAATATTTATTGTAATGAAAAAAACCTTTTTACTTGTATTAATAATTCTATATACCATTCAGTATGGATTCTCCCAGGACAATATTGCAGAAGCCCGTGCAATGGGAGTTGGTGCTACGGTTACTGTTACGGGAGTTGTTACTAATGGACCTGAATTGGGCACTATCCGGTATATCCAGGATGAAACAGCTGGTATAGGGATATATGATTGGAATGTGACTGATTTCCAGCGTGGAGATGAAGTTACGGTAACTGGTGTTTTGGATGAGTTTTATAAGCTTCTGGAAATCACCGACCTTACTTTCCATACTGTTAATTCTACAGGTAATCCTTTACCAGAACCCAGGCAAATCACCATCGATCAGATGAGTGAAGATTATGAAGGGCAGATCATTCAACTGGATAATGTTTACTTTGTAGTCCCGGGCGGGATATTTTCAGGAAACACAAATTATGATATTTCAGATGAAGTTAATTTGGGTGAAATAAGGATAAATACCAATTCATCATTGGTAGGACAGGTAATCCCATCTGCTACACTGTCGTTAAAAGGTATAGAAGGACAATATTCATACGAGAATCCTAATACAGGATATCAATTATTATTAAGGGATGAAGATGATATTATTTTGGGTAATTCAATATTTTTTACTTCTCCCGTTAAGATTAGCAATATTTCAACCGGTGGATTTGATTTAAGCTGGACAACTAACTTTTCTGGTAGTACCGAGATATTATACGGTAATACGCCGGACCTCGAACTGGGCACCCTGTCAGGCACTGGTGGAAGTACAGATCACATCATATCAATAACAGGAGCCTCTGCTTCAGAAATATTCTATATCAAGGCCTTTTCGGTTTCCGGGAGTGATACTGCTTTTTCAGCGGTAAAAGTTTATATTACACAATCATTATCTTCAGGAGATATCAAGGTTTATTTCAACTGTTCTGTTGATCATTCTGTTTCTACAGGAACAGATGCCATTCAGTTGTACCATACAATTGACGATACTTTAATAAGGTATATCAACCGTGCGAAATATACCATCGATTTGGCAATCTATAATTTTGGGGTACAGGGTATTTCAGATATTGCAGGGGCATTGAACGACGCATTCTTCCGTGGTGTGGATGTCAGAGTGGTTACGGATGGAGGCACAAACAACCAGGGTATCGAACAATTAACCGGTGGTATAAAGAAACTTGCCAGCCCTACAACATCTGAATATGGTATCCAGCATAATAAATTCGTTATCATTGATGCCAATTCTGCTGATCCCGGTGATCCTGTTGTTTGGACAGGATCTACAAACTGGACAGACACCCAGATTAATACCGATCCCAATGATGTGATCATTATCCGGGATCAAAGCCTTGCCAGGGCCTACACACTTGAATTTGAAGAGATGTGGGGATCGTTGGGCATGGAACCTGATCCGGGGAATTCAAGGTTTGGACCCTATAAGAATGATAATACACCACATGAATTTATTATTAATGGTAAAAGGGTTGAATGTTATTTCAGTCCTTCTGATGGTGTTAATGGTAAAATCATTAGCACCCTCAATACAGCCGGCCACACTGCTTTTGTCAATACCATGCTCATCACGAGGTCGGATATCGGATATGCCTTGAGTGATTTGGCACAAGGTGGGATTACTACTAAAGTTATTGTAAAAGATCAGAATGATTGTACCCAGACAGTAGTCAATACGTTAACAAGTGCCCTTGGTAGTGATTTCAGGGAATCCGGTGAACCGGGAATTCATCATCATAAACTGGTGATCATTGACGAGGCAAATGTGAATTCCGATCCAATAGTGCTTACAGGCAGCCATAACTGGAGTAACAGTGCGGATACCAGGAATGATGAAAATACCCTGATCGTTCATGATCAGACAATTGCCAACATTTATTATCAGGAATTTGTTGTAAGGTTCAGGCTTGGGGTTTCGATAGGTGGTAATATTCCTTCTGAACTGGAACTTGGCCCGGATACTACCATATGTGCAGGCCAATCATATCTTATTGATGCAGGTGCGAGTTTTGACACTTATGAATGGTCTACTGGTGCCACAACACAGGCCATCAATGTTGATTCAACAAATGTTGGAATAGGGTCTCAGAAATTCTGGGTTACCGTTTCCTTTGAGGGTAATTACCAGGTAGATACAATTGTAGTCACATTTGTTGATTGTACCGGGATCGATGATAAACAGAATATTGAGGATCTGAAGATTTTTCCAAACCCAACTGATGGTAATATAAACATCTTTTTCAGGGCAAGATCAACGGGAGTGGCCATTGTCAAGATTCTGGATCTTTTAGGAAGGGGAGTATTGCAGGATGATCTGCTTGTTCAACCCGGGTTGGTTCAGATGAATCTTGATCTTGGCAACCTGCCTGAAGGTACCTATCTGCTAAAACTTAGCTTTGCCGAAGGAATGGTTTATAGAAAAATAATAATTCGATAAAACAGACTAGAAGTCATTGATCGTTTTTTTCGTTAAATAATCATAAAAAACTTTTTTCTTTTGATTCAATAAATTAATTTCGTTTATCAAATTGTAAATTGTGAATGACAGTTTAGTTATTATCCCGACATATAAAGAAAAAGAAAATATCGAAAAAATGATCCGTAAGATATTTTCTTTAGAGAAGGAATTTGATATTCTGATTGTTGATGATAATTCCCCTGATGGCACTGCTGATATTGTGAAGAAGCTGTTGAAGGAATACCCTGATCGTTTATTCATCGAGGAGAGGAAAGGGAAATTGGGTTTGGGCACTGCTTATATTCATGGTTTTAAATGGGCTTTGAAACGGGATTACCAGTATATTTTTGAGATGGATGCTGATTTTTCCCATAACCCGGATGATTTGTCAAAACTGTATGATGCCTGTGCTAACCAGGGGGTTGATCTGTCAATCGGATCCAGATACATCAAAGGTATCAACGTTGTAAATTGGCCGATGGGCCGCATCCTGATGTCTTATTTTGCCTCTGTTTATGTCCGTGTCATAACCGGGATGAAGATACAAGATACAACTGCAGGGTTTGTATGTTATAAGCAGAAGGTTTTGAAAACTATTCACCTTGATAAGATCAGGTTTGTTGGTTATGCTTTCCAGATAGAGATGAAATACACAGCATGGAAACTTGGGTTTAATATCCTGGAAGTCCCGATTATATTTACTGACAGGACAGAAGGGGAATCCAAGATGAGTTCCGGCATCTTCAAAGAAGCTGTTTGGGGTGTTATTAGCATGCGTTTGAAAAGTATAAGAAAAATACACCCCCCCAAAGACCAAAATTAAAATTTCTTTTGTATTTTTATGGTACGGGTAATTATTTACTTTTAGCAGGATTTAAAATGCAACCAGATTATCATATCATAAATGCACGTATCATTAATGAGGGTGAGATTTTTGATGGCAGTGTGTTGATCGAAAATCAAAAAATTGCCAAAATTATTCGGAAAGAGGAAATTTTCAAAGGTAAGTTGCCTGCCAGGTGTCAGATCATTGACGCTAATGGTAAATACCTGATCCCCGGAGTAATAGATGAACATGTGCATTTCAGGGAACCTGGCCTGACCCACAAGGGTGATATTTATACTGAAAGCAAAGCTGCCATTGCAGGAGGTGTTACTTCTTTCATGGATATGCCAAATACTTCTCCTCAAACTTTGACACAAAATTTACTTGAGAAGAAATACGACCTGGCTGCTAAAAAATCCCTGGCCAATTTTTCTTTTTACATGGGGGCATCAAAAAGCAATCTCGATGAAATCCTTGAAATCGACCCCGGAAATGTATGTGGAGTAAAAGTATTTATGGGTGCTTCAACCGGAAATATGCTGGTTGATGACCCTGACGCCCTGAATGCTATCTTTTCAAGGTCCGGGTTGCTGGTGGCTGTGCATTGTGAGGATGAAAACATCATCCGTCAAAATAGCAAAACTTACCGGGAAGAATATGGGGAACATGTTCCTCTTGATATGCATCCCTTTATCAGGAGTGAGGATGCATGTTATGAATCTTCTTCTCTGGCTGTAAAACTTGCACGAAAATATGGCACCAGGTTGCATGTCTTGCACCTGTCAACTGCAAGGGAATTAGGATTATTTGATAATCAAGTGCCTTTAAATGAAAAGAAAATTACAGTTGAAGTATGCACTCACCATCTATTGTTCAGCGATGAGGATTATTCTGAATTGGGAACCCGGATCAAGTGGAATCCGGCGATCAAGTCCAACTACGATCGTGAGGCTTTGCTGGAAGCTTTGAAAAATGATTTTATTGATGTTATTGCAACTGACCATGCTCCCCATACCCTTAAAGAAAAAATGCAATCATATTTCAATATTCCTTCCGGGGGACCACTGGTTCAGCATTCCCTGGTGGCAATGCTGGAGCTGCATCTTCAAGGGAAAATCCCGCTGGCAAAGATCGTTGAAAAGATGTGTCATGCTCCTGCTATTTGTTTTCAGATAGGGAAAAGAGGTTTTATAAGAGAAGGATACTGGGCAGATCTGGTGATTTTTGATCTGAAATATCCCTGGATCGTGGATAATTCAAACATATTATATAAATGCGGCTGGTCACCTTTTGAAGGTGTTACATTTGGTTCAAAAGTAACGCATACTTTCGTAAATGGCCACCTGGTTTACAATGATGGAATCTTTAATGAACAAAATAAGGGTAAAAGATTAACCTTTGAGCGATAATTTAATACGGATGAAACAAGTATTATATATTTTTTTGTTATTGATGTTTTCTATCTCATGTGGGTCTCAACTGGAAGAGATCGTCGAGGAAGCATATCCCGACGGCTCTCCGAAAGTAGTGAAGATTTATATGATAATAGATAGTAAAAAGGAGCTTCTTAAAGAAATAGCCTATTATTCCAATCATCGGGAGAGGATTGAAGGCGAATATAAAGATGGAAAAAGACATGGTAAATGGATTTACTGGTATGAGAATGGAAATAAGTGGAGTGAGGGTTACTTCAAAGAAGGTAATCGTAACGGACTGGGAATAGCCTACCATGAAAATGGGGCAAAGTATATTGAAGGAACATATGACGATGGAAAAAGAGTTGGTAAATGGCAATTCTGGGATGACAAAGGTGTTCTTTTAAAAGAGATTAACTACGATGAAGATTGATCATTGTTTATTAATGCGTATATAAACCGGCAGGTGGTCACTGTAACCTCCGTAATATGAACTACCTGCTGTTCTGTTCGGTATTTTTGTGCCATCTTTCATTTCATATAGTAACCATTCTTTTTTAAATATCAGCTCATTGTTCCGGTCAAGATGATCCATCAGAATTCCTGAAACGATAAACTGATCATATATATTCCAACCATTCCAATAGAGGGTTCCTTCATCCTGCTCGTATTTTTCGAACATCAGGTTATATAGCTTATCTTTCCGAAAAAGCTGATCACGTTTATTTGCCCCTAAAACCCATAATACACTTGTGTCTGCCGGTTCATCATTAAAATCACCCATAGCTATGATCATCGGGTTTTGATCTGTCCTTATCAGAGAATCAATGGTTTCTCTTAAGGTCCTTGCAGCCTGTATTCTGTATGGTTCGGACTGTTCCTGGCCTCCTCTTCGGGATGGCCAGTGATTTATGAATATGTGAATGGTATCATTTAAAAACCTGCCTTTGACATAAAGGATATCCCTGGTTTTATTGGCTGGGTCAAATGGAAATGTAACCGCCAGGTTGCTAGAATACAAAGGTGAAAAGTGTTCTTTCCGATAAAGCAATGCAACATCAATTCCGCGTTCATCGGGACTTTCTTCATGGATTATTTCATAAGAAGCTTTTTTTAACCTTTGAGTTCTGATCAGGTCGTTGAGCACAAGCTTGTTTTCAATCTCAGCAAGACCGACAAGGGAAGGAAAATGATTATTATCAATGGCGGATATCACTTCAGAGAGCATGTCAAGCTTACGAAGATATTTTTCTGTATTCCAATCTATCCTTGAATCAGGGAGGAAATATTCGTCATCTTTAACAGGATCATTGATGGTATCAAATAAGTTCTCGACATTATAAAATACTATAGTGTAAGAATCCTGTTTAACAGGCTTTTTTGTACAGCCAATGATGAGTAGCAAGAGAACACTCATTAGTATAGGAAAAACTATTTTTTTCATTTCTTTTGTTTAGTTTATTAAAAGTGTTTATGTTTTTTAAGTCTTTCAATCAGTCGCCTGTGTTTTTTCGTCGGCCTGCCTAGCCCCCGATGACGGTATTCATAGTTCAATTCCTTCATCATGTGTTTCTTTTCAATTTCTTCCTGTGGCGTAATATCTTCCATGTATTCGACAGCAAGTTTGGCCGATACGCGGTTAGACAATATTCCTTTAACCCTGACGATCCTGGTAAATGCTCTGAGCCGGATGTTAATAATTTCATCTGGTTTCACTTCACGTGATGGTTTTACATTTATCCCGCCGATGCTGACCTTGCCGGCCCGGCATGCAACAGTAGCCTGACTGCGTGTTTTAAAAATACGCACTGTCCAAAGCCATTTGTCGATGCGAAGAGAGTCGGATTGCATGTTAAATCTATTGCTGTTCAAAGATAATAAATACATGTAGAATAGACATATCAGCTTGCCCTTACTTCTTCCTGAAATAAATCACAATCGGAGCTCCTGAAAAATTAAAAAGGTTACGCACCTTGTTTTCCAAAAATCGCTTGTATGGTTCTTTAATATATTGCGGAAGGTTACAGAAAAAAGCAAATGCAGGATATGGGGTTGGCAGCTGTGTGATGTATTTGATTTTTATATATTTCCCCTTTACGGCAGGTGGTGGTTTTTCATTAATGACCGGTAACAAATTTTTGTTTAATGTTGCCGTTGATATTCTTTTACAACGGTTTGCATAGACCATGTTTGCCAGCTCAAGGACTTTGAATATCCTTTGCTTTTCAGTTACCGAAGTAAATACAACAGGAATATCGGTAAAAGGTGCTGTCTGATTCCTGATATTTTGTTCGAATTCTTTGTGTGTATTTGTTTCTTTTTTGATAAGGTCCCATTTATTGACTACTATCACAACGCCTTTTTTATTTCTTTCAATCAGGTGAAGGATATTCAGGTCCTGAGATTCAATTCCATATTGTGCATCGATCATAAGAAGGCACACATCGCTTTTTTCAATAGCCCTGATTGAACGCATGACTGAGTAGAATTCGATGTTCTCGTGAACTTTGCTTTTTTTACGCAATCCGGCAGTGTCGACCAGTAGAAACTCAAATCCAAAACTCTTATATAAAATATATATTGAATCTCTGGTGGTTCCCGGAACAGGTGTAACGATATTCCTTTCTTCCCCAATGAATGCATTGATAAGAGACGATTTCCCAACATTTGGCCTTCCGACAACAGCATATTTAGGAAGGGTTTCTGATTCTTCCGTTTTTAAAACTTCAAACTCTTTTACGATATCATCTAATAAATCCCCTGTTCCACTTCCATTGATAGAAGAAACAGGATATACTTTTCCCAGTCCCAGTCCATAAAATTCGCTGCTTTCGTAAATACGGGATATATTATCTGCTTTGTTGGCAACAAGAAAAACTCTTTTTTTTGTTTTTCTGAGCATGTTTGCTGTGTCTTCATCAAGTCCTGTAAGTCCTTCCTTAACGTCGACCATAAAAACGATCACATCTGCCTCGTCAATAGCCAGTTCTATTTGTTTACGAATTTCTTTCTCGAAAATATCATCAGAACCATGCACATATCCTCCGGTGTCGATAACCGAAAAATCAATCCCATTCCAATCGGATTTTCCATAATGCCTGTCGCGTGTCACCCCACTGGTTTCCTCAACGATGGCCTGCCTGCTTTCGGTAAGCCGGTTGAAGAATGTTGATTTGCCTACATTGGGACGCCCTACTATTGCCAGTATGTTAGCCATGATTTAAATATTTATCACTGTTCATATCCAAACCTTTTCAGTTGTTGTGGGTCATTGCGCCAATCCTTGTTTACTTTTACAGTGAGTTCAAGGTACACTTTTTTCCCAACAAGTTCTTCAATATCCTGCCTGGCTTCTGTCCCGGTTTTCTTAATAGCCTTACCCTGATGCCCCAGAATAATGGCTTTCTGGGATTCACGCGTCACAAATATGAATGCTTTTATATGGATGATATTTGTTTGTTCTTTGTATTCATCAACAATAACTTCTGATGAGTAAGGTATTTCCTGATTGTAATTGTTGAATATCTTTTCGCGGATGATCTCTGAAACAAAAAAACGCATGGTTTTATCAGTAAGCTCATCTTTTGGGTAATAAGGAGGTGACTCGGGTAACTTCTCAAGGATAGTGTCCAATACTTTATCGAGATTGAAAGACAGAAGAGCAGAAATGGGAATGACTTCAGCATCAGGTAATGTTTTTTGCCAGAACGATATTTTCTTTTCGACAGTTTTCTGGTCCGACAGGTCAATCTTATTGATCAAAAGGATTACAGGTTTTTTTGTTTGATTGAGTTTATCAATAGTTTCTTTGTCGTTGGATTTTTCATTTATATCGGTAATATAAATGAAAATGTCTGCATCGAGGAAAGCTGAATCTACAAATTTCATCATGGATTCATGAAGTTTGTAATGGGGTTTCAGAATTCCGGGAGTATCAGAATAGATAATCTGAAAATCATCACCGCTAACAATGCCCATGATACGGTGGCGTGTTGTTTGAGCTTTAGGAGTGATAGTGCTCAGTTTCTTGCCAACCAGTGCATTCATAAGTGTGGATTTACCCACGTTTGGACTTCCGATGATATTAACGAATCCGGCTTTATGTACCATATAAAAGAAATTATTAATGAAATCTTGTGAATAAAGATACAAAGTTATACCTTTGCAGGCCATTTCAAATGAAAATGGAGAAATATAATGCGGGGTGGAGCAGTGGTAGCTCGTCGGGCTCATAACCCGAAGGTCGTTGGTTCGAATCCAGCCCCCGCTACTAATAAAACAAAGCCGGTATTTTGCCGGCTTTACGTTTTTTGTGGGCTTACCAGGACAGGATAATTTACAATTCTGTGTTTGAGATTCTGTATATACAATTTGATTTTCGATTTTCGATGTGTGAAGTGTGACATTTTTGCTATTTGGGTATTAATAGAACATAACAACAGCAAGAACAAAAAATGATATGAATTAATATCGAATCTTGTCAATAAAACATCGAACATCACATTTCAAATTGTACACACAGAATACAGAATCGACAATTGAAATGAACGCCACATCGAGCGGCGTTATTTGTAATAAGCAATTTGCATCCCCACCATAAAAAAAGCCCTGAATATTCAGAGCTTTTATTATAATAACAAAAATAAAAACAGAGATTAAAAAATGATAAATCTTTCTAACAATAATATTCTTCCCTAAAAGAAAAAGTATAAAATAAAGTCAAGATTTTTTATTGAGACAAATCCATATTAATGCTTAGATTATTTCAATCTGATATCATGTCCATCCTTGATGCAGATTGGACATGTGGTATTTCTAACAGTAGAAATGTATCCACATCTGTCGCATTTAAAATACTTGTAATATTTAGCCTTTTTGGTATTAGTGCTTATTTTTAGTCCTATTCTCATAGTGATTCGGTTTTTATTTAATTAGTCTCAAGAATCATGCCATTGTTTCCAAGTGGCTGACAAATAATATATTAAAGGGGTAATTAAATAAATTGGAAAGCACTTATAATATCCGGGAGTGGATAATTATACGAAAACGGTGATTTTTTGTTGTCAAATTGCTTGCATAATTTTTGCCTGAATCAGTTTCCGGGCAGGATCGTGATAGATCTGGACCTGGTATTGCTTTTTTCTGAATAGGTATCTGTGGCAGTTAGCTTTACCAAAAAACTTTTAGGCTTATCAGAGGAATTAGAATATATATGTGTCGGGTTAGCCTTGGTGGATGAGCCCCCGTCACCAAAATCCCATGCAAAAACATCAGCATATTCAGAAGTGTTTGTGAATTGTATAGTTACCGGAGCAGGCTGATCATTACCTGAGTAACTGAAACTGGCAATGGGCAATGTCAGTGTGGTAATATTGGCCAGATCATCTTCGTCTTCTTTCTTACAACCGGATAATGCCAATATTACAAAAACTAAAAACAAAAAATATGTAATTCTCATAATTTTATTTATTAATTGATAAAGGTAATAAATTTTTATAATTTTTCAAATAACTATGTGATGTTTATGGAACAGCCTTGTGCTGCGTAAGGAATTATTCGAATTAATTTATACTATTCACAATGAATATTCGTTTTAGGAAAAACATTCCTCACACGGATAATGAAAAGAATATTTCAGTTTTATATCATAATCCTCTTTTTTATTCAGGTTGTACAAGCCCAGGCCCCAAAATACAGCAATGAATTTCTTGCTATTGGTGTTGGTGCTCGTGTGCTGGGTATGGCTAATACAAGTGTTGCCATTATAGATGATGTTACTGCAGGCTATTGGAATCCTGCAGGGTTGAACTATCTGAATTCAGATATACAAATTGGGTTGATGCATGCTGAGTATTTTGCAGGCATTGCAAAATATGATTATGCTGCTTTTGCCATGGAAATAGATACCATAAGCACTGTTGGGGTATCTGTCATACGTTTTGGCATTGATGATATTCCCAATACGACAGACCTTTATGATAGTCAGGGAAACATTAACTATGACAGGATAACAAAATTTTCGGCAGCGGATTATGCAATGTTGTTTTCCTATGCGAGAAAAAGTAAAATTAAGGGATTATCTTTTGGTGGGAATGTAAAGATCATATACAGGCAGATCGGCAGTTTTGCGAAAGCTTATGGATTTGGGCTTGATGTTGGAGCGCAGTATCGTTATAGAAAATGGAGATTCGGTGCTATGGGTAAGGATATTACCTCAACCTTCAATGCCTGGACCTTTAATTTATCAAACAAGATGAAGGAGGTATTTGAAACAACAGGAAATGAAATTCCTTCAAATTCTCTTGAATTAACAATGCCAAGAGTTATCCTGGGTGGTGCAAGATATTTTCGTATCTCAAATAATTTTGCTTCAATCATTGAACTGGATATTAATGTTACTTTTGATGGAAAACGTAACACACTCATAAAAAGCAATCCGGTCAGTATAGACCCCCATCTGGGCTTGGAATTTAACTACAAGCAGATTGTTTTTCTCCGGGGTGGTATTGGTAATATCCAGGAAGAGACAGACTTTGGCGGGAAGAAAGCCACCTCATTCCAGCCTAACCTTGGTGTTGGGATCAGGATCAAGAAGATAGTATCGATAGATTATGCTTTGACTGATATTGGCGATAATTCTATTGCCCTGTATTCAAATGTTTTTTCCCTCAGAGTAGATCTCCAAAAAAAGAATTAATCAAGATAAATTGTCGACTGTCGACTTTTTATTATAGAATAATCACTACTTTATTTTCAAACCGGCATAGTGTAAACACGATTTTATCATTAACTTTAGCAGATCACTGTAAACAGAAAATTAATGATTGCTTTTGATTCATATTCATATAGTCAGAAGGATAACGAAAACCGGGTCAAGGGAATTTTACAACATGCTGATTTTAAGCACAATCTTAGAGAAACACTGTCTTTCATTCTGGGAATAATTGACCTGACATCTCTAGAGGGGTCTGATAATAAAAATAAGATGCTTGCTTTTGGTAAAAAAGCCAGCGGCTTTGATGTCTTTGGCCTGGAAAAGATCTATCCTGCATCTGTTTGTGTTTATTCTCCATTTGTTCGTCTTCTGAAAAAAGCTCTTGCGGATACACCTGTAAATATTGCTTCTGTTGCCGGTTATTTTCCCAGTGGACAAGCTCCTTTACATATAAAAACAGAAGAGGTTAAATATGCTATTGATCAGGGGGTTGATGAAATTGACATGGTAATTAACAGGGGAAAAGTGCTTGAAGGAAATATCAACTATGTTTTTAAGGAAATAGTTGCTGTTAAGAATATTTGTCAAAAGGTTCACCTGAAGGTAATTCTTGAAACTGGTGAGCTTGAATCAATAGAAAACATTCGTAAAGCCAGTGAGATTGCCATTAATGCGGGGGCTGATTTTATTAAAACATCAACAGGAAAAATCCAGCCCGCTGCCACTAAGGAAGCAACCCTTGTAATGATGGATACAATCAGTGAATATTTTCAAAAAACAGGAAAAAAAGTAGGAATAAAACCCGCAGGAGGCATATCAGATCCTGAAACGGCATTGCAATATTTTTACCTGGTGAAAGAAATACTGGGAAAAGAATGGCTCCACAAGGATTATTTTCGCATTGGTGCCAGCCGCCTTGCTGATCAGATACTGAAAGAACTTTTATAAATTTTGTCTATCACATAACAAACATCATGCAAAGAAAAATTC
>JAUWGC010000203.1 GCA_030606625.1 Bacteroidales bacterium
TCCAATAGAATATCATTAATTTTGCAGGTAATGATATTCAACTTTAAAAAAGATATTCAATATTATAAGTTCTGCTTGTATGGATTTCTTAAAAACCTGCGTTTTTTTGAAGCCTTCATGTTTTTATTCTTCCTTGAAAAAATTAATATTTTAGTAGTTACATTAATTAAAGATCATGGAAAATAATAGGAAAAATGAGAGATATCAAAGGATCTATGATCAGATTGATGGATTGATAATAGACAAAAATTACTTTATCGCAAATATGGCAACCATCGTAGCTGTCCTCAACAATAAACTCGATTACTTCTTCTGGACAGGCTTTTATTTGCTGATCAATGGTGAACTAATTATCGGGCCATACCAGGGGACTGTAGCCGATATTAAACTTGAAAAAAATAAAGGTGTATGTTGGGCAGGAATAAACCGAAATAAAATGGTCATTGTTCCGGATGTGGAAAAATTTCCCGGTCATATTGGCTGTGATTCCAGGTCGAGATCTGAAATTGTTGTTCCACTTAAAAACCCGGATGGTAATATCATTGGTGTTTTGGATATAGACAGCAAGACATTAGACCAGTTTGATAAGATCGATGCCAAATGGCTGGAAAAGATCACTGAATTGTTATGGAAATAAAACATATAAAAAAATGAATATATACGGAATCATAATTATATTTTTTGCACTTTCACTGAATAGCTTCTCTGTAGCAGTGATGAGTAGTACCTATAGGTGTCAGAAACTGAATGGACTGCTAAAGACATCATTGTCGCTGGGACTGTTTCAGGGAGGAATGTATGCTTTTGGATGGGTACTTGCATTGGCATTCAAAAATTTATTGGATCCTATAGCAAGGCCATTTGTTATAATGGTCTTGATTCTAATTGGAGTAAAAATTGTTTTTGTTTCTTTTCGGGCAAAACCTGCCGACAGGGCTTTTGATGTCAGTAAGATTAAAGTTTTGATCGGTGTTTCTATAGCCTCAAGTATTAATACATTCCTGATAGGTATATGTTTTTGCCTGATGCGTATTAGTTTGATGCCAGGACTGGCCATTGTTGCGATATTTTCATTTATTTTAGCTGTTGTTGGCATTATTGTGGGAAAATATGGAGGAAAGCTAAAATATAGCCTGTATAGTGAATTTGCAGGGGGAGCTTTGATATTTATCATTGGGATTGTACTTTTGCTGCAATACCTGCAATTGATGTAATTTTGTATTCTCAAAATGGTATTATAATAAAAAATATAACTGTGTCACTGATAAGAATAACAAAACAGTTCACTTTTGAAATGGCTCATGTGCTGAAGGGTTATGATGGTCCATGCAGAAACATCCATGGGCACTCCTATGTATTGTATGTTACTACGATCGGCGAACCCGTCAGGGATAGGGAATCTCCTAAAAGAGGAATGGTATTGGATTATGGTGATCTTAAAAATATTGTTAAAGAAAATATTGTTGATGAATTTGATCATGCCCTTGTCATGAGTGAAGATCATGATAACAAACTAATTGATGAACTCAGAGATAAGTTTGAGAGGATCATCATTGTTGATTACCAGCCTACTAACGAAAATCTTTTACTGGATTTTGTGCAACGATTAAAAAGAAAATTGCCTGCGGATATAAAACTGCATAATCTCAAACTAAGAGAGACTGCAACATCATATTCCGAATGGTTTGCTGAAGATAATATGGAGGATTGATCATAAAAAAAAGCAACCTCATCAGAAGGTTGCTTTTTTGTTATAAGATCAGGATATAGATTTATCAGTATTTAATAAATCTTTTAAGTATCATACTGTTATTTTCTGTCATGATCCGCAGGTTATAAAGACCGCCAGGCAATCCTGATGTATTGAGTTCAATCTGGTTGATTCCCTGATTCAATATCAATTTTTTAGTCGTTATTGTTTGACCTAGTTGATTGATAATGTTTAGTTGAACTTTGGCTTCAACGATCGAAGAAATCCGGATTAAAGCATTATTTGTAACAGGATTCGGATAGATCTCCCCGACACC
>JAUWGC010000100.1 GCA_030606625.1 Bacteroidales bacterium
GCATTATAGAATGAAATTTAGTTTAAAATTTTCCATTTATACAATATATTTTAATTTGTACTAATTTTTATCAATTTATCAAACGTCCCTTTTTGGAGGGGACTCAATCTTGAACTTAAAAATATATTTATCTTATGAAAAAATTTTCGATTCTTCTATTGCTCTTGCTGATAGTAAGCTTATACTCTAATGCACAGACATTCACAATAAAGACTGACGGAGATATTATCAACCTGACCGATACAAACGAGATGAAACAAGGATATTGGGAGGAGAAAGAAAGATCCGTTACCAAAAAAGGATTTTACCTTGACGGGGAAAAAGACGGGTTATGGAGGACTTATCACCCGAAAGGATTTCTTGCCAAGCTGGAAGTATATAAAAACGGAGTTTTGGATGGACTTTACATTCAAATTGACAAACGTGGCTACCTTGTTACAGAAAAATATTATAAAGATGGTGAGCTGGACGGACTTGCTATTAAATATAAGTTCGGTGGAAATCCAATCAGCCGGATCAATTATAAAAGGGGGTTAAAACAGGGAAAATCACAACTGTATTATGAAAACGGCAAGCTTCAGGAATTATCTTTCTATAAAAATGATCTGAGGGACAGCATAACTCAATGGTTCGATATGAAAGGGAGAATGGTTGCAGAATTTAATTATGTCAATGGGGTATTTGAAGGCCTTCAGAAAACTTATTACGAAAATGATTCAATCAGTACAATAGGGTATTATAAAGATAATCAACCAGTTGGAGAACATAAGGAATTTTATGATAATGGAAAGATCATGATCGAAGGAACTTATAAGGGAGGGGAAAAGCATGGGACATGGATTGAATATAACGAGGATGGTACAATCAAAAAAGAAACCAGGTTTAAAAAAGGTAAAGAGATCAATTAGAGTCTTTCCATAAAATCAAGTCCTACAACTGATCCGATAGTTTTTCGATAAGATCTGCCCAATTTGTCTCCCCGGCTTTTTTTCCAAACCTAAGAATGACCAGTTGTTTTTTTGGATAAACATAAATATATTGCCCAAGAATTCCCTTGGCAAAGAAAGCGCCGTCCTCTTTCACGCGCCAACAATAGGTATATGGATAATTCTGCGAATCACGGGAGTCATTCATTATTGTGGTGGATCTTTCGACCCAGTCTACGGGAATAATCTGCTTGCCATTCAATTGCCCTTTATGAAGGTAAAGAAGGCCAAATTTTGCAAAATCCCTTGGCCTGGCATTGATACAACAAAATGCTTTAATGTTTTGATGTTTCCTGCTGTCATAATTCCAACTGGCATCATATTCCATGCCTGCATGCTTCCATATTTTCTCCTGAAGGTATTCGGAAAGTTTTGATCCTGTCGCCCGTTCAAGGATAAATGCCAGTAATTGTGTATTTACACTAATATAATCGTAATACAAATCAGGTGGTTCCTTAATTTTGATATTGAAAGCGTATTTCTTCAGATTTCTGCCATAATAGAACTTGGCCATTTGTCCTAAAGGGTTATAATAACCTTCATTGTATTTGATCCCTGAACGCATGTTCAGTAAGTGTTCTATAGTAATTTTACTAAAATCCTTCTTATCCAATTCCAGAAGATATTCTGTTATTGGCTGGTGAACATCCCGGATATATCCTTCAGCAATAGCAATCCCGGTCAATGCAGAAACAAAAGATTTAGCAATTGAGAATACAGGAAAAATCGAATGCTGATCAAACCCGTCAAAATATTTTTCATAAATTATTGTGTCATTCCTGAGAACCAGAAATGCGACTGTTTTGTGTTCATCAAGAAATTGCTCCAGATCCTTATATTTTTGATCTTGCTGAAATTGTTCGGGTAAAGGAAAAGATATTTGCTTTTTTGATACAGGGATCCGGATTTTTTCATCCCCATGTTGGATCTCAAAGGCAGGGAACTTTTTATAATCATTGATATCAGCAAGGTTCCAGTAAAAAAACCGGACTATATGACAGGATGCTAACGTGAACATAACAATAATAATAATTATAATGATATGATAATTTCTTAAGATAGATCTCATATAATAAAAATCAATAACTAATAATCTTCAATCTTCAACCTTCAACTCTAAATTCGTAAACTCCTCAGTAACCCCAAAAGAATAACCCGGATATTCATATATCGGCATTCTGGGTTCTGTTTCGCCAATGGAATATCCAAAAACAGCTTCGTATTCTTTAATATTTTCTCCAAAGAATTCCATTTGCCTTAGGTATTTACTGACAGATTTCGATTCGACAATGATTATTTTACCCATTTTCTTGATGATAGGACTGTGCGCTCTGGTATGGTCATGATCGAATTCAAGTATCCTGCGCCCATCACTGGTGACACCTATAGTTCTGTATGTGAGGCTCTTGCCAACACCGGGAAGGTTGAGGACATTTCTGTCTGTTGCCAGGAATGGAAGATCCGCTAAAGCTCGAAGGTGATTGATCTGCTCAATCATATTTTCAGCATTCTCAGCAAACTTACTGATTTCATCATAATATTTTACCGGGATATTGCCAATCACCTTTTCTTCGATCTGCTCCTGCATGGCTCTTTCATTAGTAGCAAAATTATTTCTGTTCTCGAAATATCCTTTGACAGTAAATGTATAATAAGGAAGAACCCCGATATCATTCAATACCTTTCTCAATTTTGCTGTATGGCCGCGTTTGGAAGTTCCTGATGTAAACACTTGCTGGTTAGTAACGATCCAGCCGGCAGAAAGCAGCATTTCAACAGCCAGCTTGCTTTCAGGTGTGACTTCCATAGCAGATTCATAATGGGTCTGAATAAAAAATTGCTTAATTCCTATCTTAGAAGCTTTCTTTTTAAAATCCGATAAGATACTTATCAATTCAGGTGTGATTCTTTGAGGCAGGTAAACAGGAAGCCTTGTTCCCAGTCTGATCCTTACCATTTCGGCATACTTCTTTCCATCAGGACGGCTTTTATTGTCTTCGATCTTTCTTTTTGCCATTTTGTAAACAGCATTAAGCATTTTTTTTAATGTCTTGTCAGAGCTCATCAATGCATCGCCACCCGTTATTAAAATATCCCTGAGTTGAGTATCTTCTTCAAAATACATCATAAGCCTTGCCAGCTTATCCGGCCACTTTTCACGAGGCAATAATTTTTCCAGATCAAAGTTGAAATACCCTCTTTGGAAATCGTACATTCTTTGACAAGAAGCACAGAGGCCTCCGCAAGTTCGACCCATAGTATCAGGTATCAGGATGGATACGTCCGGATAGCGCCTGTGTATATTATTTCCGCGAGGTAAAAGCCAGCCTGCTACATTTGGCTTACCGGGCTTAATCACATCTTCTTTTTCCCATGCAACGATCTCGCCGAATTCATCAACCAGATCCTGGCTGAAAAGCACATATTGCCTGATCGCTTTGTCGGATCCTCGGGCAAATTCAGGTTCATCGATATTCAGGAGCGATAAATAATATGGATTAACAAATGTTGGTATTCCGGCAGCTTTGGCCTCCTTCAGTATCTTCATGGTTTCTTTTCCCAGAGAATGATCCAGCATTTCATTTAAAAGCTTCGGGGTTCTGATTGCAAAACGTAAATGAAATAATTTATCGTCCCACCATTCAAGCATTTTTTCATATTTTTCTTCGAATGTTTTTCCATCATCAAACTGGAATCTTGGATAGTTCTTCTCGCCAGAATCGATTTTTTCGATTAATTTTCTGATGATACGATCCTTATTCTTTTCCCTCATGGCAATGACCCTTTTTTCAAGGCCCGAAGGATGCCTTTCCATCCATGACATGACAGTTTCTTTGGATGGTTTATGCCTTTTTAACGTTCCATTGTACTGCCTGAACAGGTAAATCATATCATGAACAAAATCAGCAGTAATATCGGTTTCATGTTGATTGAATTCCAGCCAGAGTTTATTAAACGGTCCGGAAAAAACTTCTTTACCTCTCAGGTTGAGATCATTCACTTTCAGATCCGGATGATCGAGGTAATCAAGGATCCTGATAGCAGCATAATCTCTCCATGTCAATTCATTAAAATGTTTCCGTCCGGTATGTTCGGATATATAAAATTTATAAGCATTTTTATTTAACTCAAAATATGACCCAATCCATTTCCTGATATTTTGATATACCTCATCAATGTTTTGGGAATCACTGAAGATCTGTTTAAGCTCAGGATTTTCCTCAAACAGAACTGATAGAAGTGATTTTTTATTTTCCTTTCCTTCAACTTTAAATGACAGCATATGCAAGTTATTAGATGACAAAGATATTTAATTTTGGAGATATGGGGAATGGGGAATGTGAAATGTGAAACGTGAAATGTGAAATGATGAGTGAGGTGTATCCGAACTGGTCACTGATCACTTATCACTGATCACTGAGTTTCAACGTCAGGTTATCAGTGAATAGTTAAATATTTTCTTTAAAATTAAGGATTATTTTTTCTACTATTAATGATCTGTCTGATGGTTGAAGGATTACCTCATCAACTTGTGTAGGTTTGTCAATATCCTTTTTGCAAGTTACTATCATAAGGATTATTATAAGGATCAATGCAATGAGCAAGATTATACTTACTAAAACTTTTACAAATGCTAATTTTTTCATAAATAGATCATTTAAGGTTTTTACAATTCTTTTCAAATTTCATTAAGCTGGCAAGGCTTGAGAGAAAATTTTTGGCAAGCACATTTTTTTGACTGATAATTCTATAAAAGCAAAAAACTAAAGGATAATTAGCATTTTGTTATATGCATTTTCATTACTTAATAACAAAATCATAAAAATCTTACCTTGAAATGACTTTGTTGCATTAATATCTCAACACTTCCTAATCTTTTTCTGTAACTTAACTTTCAATTCTTTGATTAATGATCTAATATTTTAATTGAGAAAAATAATTTCTCTAAGTATTTATATCATTTTTCAAGAAATCTTACTAAATAAATCCTGGTCAGCAATATTTGAAATCTATTACTGACCAGGATATCTAAATGTAATTTTCAACCTTATCCTGGGGGAGGTGGTGGTAGTTCATCATCACTATCCGGAGGATCATCAGGGCCACCTCCTTTAATATTTCCCAACTCAAAGTAATTCAATACTTTAAATTTATCGGTTTTAGTTAATTCATCTAATTTTTTCATTTTATTACCATTATAAATACAGCCTACTCTTTTCAAGCTTTTCGGCTTCCGCTTACAATGGCGCCATTATACTAATTAATAACAAAACTTATAAAATCTTACCATAATATTTGTTATGTACTTATCTAATAATTTATTAAGTTTGAAGAATAAATGATATTAAACTCTATGGCAAGTTTAGCGAAGCTAAATAGCGTTTAAGCGTTGCTCTTGTCCTATTATTCCGAGGCCCCTCAGTCATAAAGCTATGAAGCGAAGACGACAAGCCTCAGAAATTAACCTTTACCGTCTTATCTGCATTTGCTAAAAGGAGCTATTGTCTCCTGTGGGCAGGCCGGACTCTAAGGCGGATTAAACAGATCGATATGAGATCGATATTCTTCATTATTACTTTTACTTGCCTTGCATTAATTAGTACAAAAGCAAAGGATACCGATTCTTTATTTAATACTGCTAAAAGACTTCAAATTGCGGGTTATAATCATAGTATCAACAAAGCTTATTCATTGGCCTTAAAGGATTTCAGGGAATCAAGCAGGTATTTTTCAATTATACATGATAGTCTTAATTGTTTCCAGAATGATTTATATATTATAAATTGCTATAAAGGTTTATCAAAATATGATAAATCCCTAAGTTTATTAGATTCAATTACAAATAAGTATTCGGATTCGTTAATATTAACCCAAAAATTGGACTTATTGTTTACTAAAGTCTTGTTATATAAACACCAAGGTCTTTATAATAAAGCCATTACATTATCAGATTCAATTTTATTTTATTTGCAGCAAGATTCAAATAGTTATAAAATTTATTACAGACCAGTTTTGTCTACGAGAGCTAGATGCTTCAAAGAAATATGCAAGTTTGATGATGCTGTCAATTGCTTTGAACAATCAATTGATGGTGCTTTACTTAAAAACACCTATGATAGTATTGATATTGCACGCGATTATATTAATTATGCTATTCTCTATTATTCAATAAAGGACTACCAAAATGCCCTCCTGCAGCTTGATAAGGCCGAAAAACTCTGCCACAGCCTGGATTCCATGAACGATAAACTACTGTTCGACATTTACCTCATGGCCGGCATCCTGAAGAACCGGTTGAATGATCCCGTAAGCGCAATTTACTATTTTAGGCTGGCGGAAAACCAGGATATCAAAGATCGTCACACCTTCCTGAAACAAAGGTCAAAGGTACTGCACAATATAGGAATCTCTTATGATATCTTGGGTAACATTGATTCTTGTATTGCTTACCTTATTGAAGCGACCAGAATTTCCGAAAATCTGGGTATGTCATCGGTGAAAAATCATTACCGGGCACTGGCAAAAACATACATGAAATGCGGTAATTACAAGGCTTGTGATTATTATTTTTCAAAAACTTTGCACACATACCCTGACGATTACAATATCATGAATACCCATCGACTGGAAACTTCACTGGAATATGCCCGCTTCCTGCTGATGGATTATGATCATGATAAAGGCATGAAACTGATGTTGGAGATCGATCCTGAAATTCATCAAGATTACCCTGCTGTTTTCCGGCTCAAGTATTATACCATCATGGGTGATGATGCCCTGAGAAGTGATCAATCATTATTGGCCCTGAAGTATTATGAACAGGCGGAAGCTATCCAACAGAACGAACTAACCCTGAAGCATGGTTTTATTTTCGCTACTCCTGAAATCATTTGGTTCTATTCACGGATGGCTTCATTGCATGCTGAAATATTCCTCGGTAATCCCGGAGATGAGGAAGCTGATATTCACCTTGACAGTTATCAAAAATATTCCGAAATGGTCTTGTACCTCATTTTCCAGATTCAGATGACTTGTAATGATTTCAGGGGAAAGGTTTTCCTTGCTTCCTTATACCAACCTGAGATTAATGGATTAATTAAACAATGGCTCAAAGTTAGAAAGCATGTGGATCGGGATATTTTTAACGAACAATTGGCTCACCTTCTGATATTCAAGAAATTCATCATATCAAGGGGTATGGCCATTGAACATGCAGCTAGAGAAGTGAGTGGCATTCCTGATACATTGCTACAGATGGAAGCTTACCTTAAATCAAAATTGGCCGCATACTATAAAGATTTGTACACTCATGATTTACTGAAAACGGAAACAGAGAGTGATGCCAATAGGGTTTTTGCTGGTTATGCAGTTCGTTACGACAGCCTCATCGGGGAAATTGAGAAAAGTTATCCGGATTATTATCAAAGGAAGTTTTCTCTTCCTGATTTCAGTACCGCAGATGTTATTCGAGAACTGAACGACAATCAAAACATCCTCGATTACATCTTTATTGGCGATAGCCTGTTACTGGTCCAGATATTCGGTGATAAAAACCATAAAATTTATCTGAAAGAGATAAATGAAAGTTTCCATCAGAATCTTCACACGGTGCTTGATTTTCTCGATGAAAGGTATCTGAAAAATTGTCCGGAAAAGGTCTTTCTGGGTTTTCATACATCAGCACATCGGCTTTTTCAATCACTTATAAGACAGTATTTGCCGGATTACTTAAACAGGGAACTTGTCATTATTCCGGATGGGATACTTTCCAGCCTGCCTTTCGAAGTTTTAATTACAGAACAGGGTATAAGGAATATCTCGTTTTCTACTCCGTCCTATCTTATTGCGGATGCAGTGGTTTCCTATGCTTATTCGATCCCTTCATTTCTTTTTAAAAATGATAACCTTTCTTATGCCTCTTCACAATTGCTCTCTGTTTATTCTGTTTCCCAGGAAATTCCTTCATCTGGAATTGACAGGATGCCTTCTTACAGGAATTCTTCTGGCAATCTTCCATTCAGCAAACGTGAATCACAAAAAATACATAGCATGGTAGATGGGTTGGCTTATAATTACGTCAGTCTTTCTGTCCCTGAACTAAAAAATCTTCTCGAGAGTCACCAGCTTCTCCATTTTGCCATGCACAGCAATTATGAAAAAGCCGATCCCTTGTTATCCCGCTTGCAATCTTGCATTGATTCGACCTCAAATGCCCTGTATGCCATCGATATCATGAATCTCGACCTCCGTAGCGACCTCGTTATACTGAGCGGCTGCAATACGGGCATCGGCCCCGGAATTAGTGGTGAAGGACTTTTTAGTATCGCAAAGGCATTTTACATTGCTGGCTGTCCGAATGCTTTGATTACCATGAACAAGATTGAAGACCATGCTGCTGAGAAAATTATCACGGCCTTTTTTGAATATAAAAAGAAAGGATACCACAAGAACCAAGCCTTACGTAAAGCCAAGCTCGACTC
>JAUWGC010000044.1 GCA_030606625.1 Bacteroidales bacterium
AAATATATTGGAGTCACTTCAGTCCGGTAAACAGCTTTTTTAGTCTTATTTAGCATAATATTCTCCTTTGGGTATTAGTTAAGAGTGAAAAGTGAAATGTGAAAAGTGAAAAGATTGTTATTATTCATCTTGATATATCACATGACCACTAAGTATTTCATAATATTAAATTTTGTTATTAACGCCAGCTTGCACAAAAATCCTGACTTAAAATTAACAATTTATACACAAATGGCTGTTCAAAAGATAATTTTTATTGCACACCATTCGGATTCTTATTTACATAATTTTGCTAGCGGTTCTTTAAATACCTGTTATATACAACTGATTAGTGTCAGTTCATAAAGCTAAAAAACTAATGCCACGCAAAAAAAAGCAAAGTAAGATTTTCGTACTCGACACATCCGTAATCCTGTACAATCATAACTCTATCTATAGCTTCGAAGAAAACGATGTTGCTATTCCTATCTCTGTCCTGGAAGAGCTGGATAATTTTAAGAAAGGAAATGATATCAAGAATTTCGAGGCCAGGGAATTCATCCGTATAATGGACCGCCTGTCGAGTAACTCCACACTTCAGAACTGGATTCCTATTGACAGGCCAAATGCAGGATTTTTCAAGGTGATCATGAATGAACAATCTGAACTTGATGCAACTAAAATATTTGGTGAAGACAAGATCGATCACAGAATTCTGAATGCGGCCATGGTTATGGGACAAGAGCACCCGGAAAAGAAGGTTACCCTGGTCACCAAAGATATCAACCTCCGCCTGAAAGCAAAATCGTTAAACATTCCTGCAGAAGATTTTGAAACAGGTAAGATCAAGGATGTTGAGGCTCTCTACACAGGGAAAACACTGATCGAAAATGCCGATCAAAGCATTATCAATTCATTATATGAAAATGGATTTTGCATGTCTGAAGACATCGGCATCGATAACCCGATACCAAACCACTACTTCATCATCAAGAACGGCAGATCCTCAGCCCTGGCATTTTACGATCCAATAATGGAAAGGATAAATCGTGTTGAAAAAGTTTCGGCCTACCGTATCACTCCACGCAATGCCGAGCAGGTATTTGCCTTGCATGCGATTATTAATCCGAAAGTCAAGCTGGTTACCCTACAGGGTGTTGCCGGCACTGGCAAAACATTGCTTGCACTGGCAGGTGCACTGGAACAAAAGAGAAATTTCAAGCAAATATATCTTGCACGGCCTATCGTCCCCCTGAGCAATAAAGATATTGGCTATCTGCCCGGAGATATCAAATCAAAGCTCAATCCATATATGGAGCCACTGTGGGACAATTTAAAATTCATCCAGAACCAATACAGCGAAAAGGATAAGGAATATAAAAAAATAGCCGATGCTATCGATAGCGAGAAACTGGTCATTACACCACTGGCTTATATCAGGGGAAGAAGCATTTCCAACGTATGTTTTATCGTTGATGAAGCTCAGAACCTTACTCCCCACGAAGTAAAAACCATCATCACCAGGGCAGGAGAAAATACCAAGATCATTTTTACCGGAGATATTTACCAGATCGACACACCTTACCTGGATTCGCAAAGTAACGGATTATCGTATCTGATCGACAAGATCAAACACCATGATATCTATGCTCATATAAGACTGGTAAAAGGTGAAAGGTCTTTATTGGCTAACCTGGCTAATGAACTTTTGTAAAATAACTATTCCCAAAAAACCACTGTCAGGACTGTCTGGCCAACAATCCCTAATGCTTCTTTGTCAATCGATTTCATGTTATCCCGTAAGGTATGCCAGTATGGGAAAAAACTTTTATTGGATGAACCCGGATCAAGATGAATGATGTCGATGGCCGGCAGTTTTTTATATTTATTGATGTAATAATGGTCATCAGTGATATATCCACCCTCTTCATACTTAAAATAGGCACCATATCCTATTTCACCGGCAATATCCCATACTTTCTTCACCTTATCGGGAGCATAGTGCATGGAAAAACCCTCCATCAGGAATTGAGGATTGCTCACTCCCACCATATCCAATAAGATAACAAATCTTGCCTTGTAATTGTATACATGCGGATTTTTTGACCAGTATTGTGAACCAAGCCCCCAGTAATCTGCCTCATTCTGCTGTTGATCGTCTTTGTGTGGACCGTAATCCTCTGCATCAAAAAATAAAATATCCACACCTACTCTTGGTTTATGTGTTTTCAAAATACGGGCTATTTCAAGAAGGACTCCAACTCCGCTGGCCCCATCATTGGCTCCGTCAATAGGTTTATAATGGTTTTTAGGGTCGGGATCATAGTCTGCAAAAGGCCTTGAATCCCAGTGGGCACACAGTAATATTCTGCTTTTCTTTTCCGGTTTAAATGATGCTATTATGTTTTTTCCATTCAACAACGTTCCATCAAAAGCCCGGGCCCTGAAATCCTGGAAAGTTACATACGGTGTATATCTTTCAAGTGTTTTCCCCAGATATTTTGCACATTCGGTGTGAGCCTTTGTATTTGGCACTCTCGGGCCAAAATCCACTTGCTTTTCGACAAAAAGAAAAGCAGAATCCCTGTTAAATTCAGGAACATCAACCTTTTTAATTACTGTATTATCAACTACCTGATCACTTCCTCGCTGATTACCACCACACGATATCATGATCATGAAGATCAACAGTATGATCAGTTTATTTATGTTATTATTAATCATATTCTTTAATGAACCTCCTCCCGAGTGCCCGGCTACGGTGTACACACATCTTTTACAAGTTTAATTCCTTCTATTATATAACTTAGTTAGCTACCTTTCATTTAATACGCATAATACGCACCTTTCTTCTTTACTAATTTTATCCCGTAGGGATAAACTGTTTATAGCAATATGAATTTATCAAACCATTTAGCACCATAGGTGCGGCCTGTTTATTCAATAAAATCAAACAAATATTTATCATTAAAATCTATTTTATATTTATTAAGAAATTCTATATATTCTTCTCTAAAAGTTCTTTTTTCATGATGCTTTTTTTGATTCTGTATGTAATTTATTACACTTGTAAGTTGAGAATGTGCATAAGAAAATGCGCCAAATCCCTCCTGCCATTCAAACCTGCTTTTAACCCAACCTTTCTCTTTAATAAATTTAGAAGAACCTGCTTTTATATCACGTGTTAAATCTGAGATACAAATATTTGGTTTCATACCAATGAAAATATGCGTGTGGTCAGGCATGCAATTTATTGAAAGAAGTTTTTGTCCTCTTCTGGTAATTATTCCAGTAATATATTTGTGCAATTCTTCTTTATTTTTTTGCGGAATAAGATTTAAATGTCCTTTTACTGCAAAAACAATTTGAATATAGATTTGTGTATATGTGTTTGCCATAACCTTTGTATTTAGGTCGCTCCGATGGAGCTCTATTTTTAATTTAATTATTCATTCTATAAACAGCTTGCTCCTAACGGAGCATTTCTTTTCGACTAATTTCTTGAAATAGAATATCCCATAGGGATAAACTTAGTTTATGTTATGACTCATCCTGCAAATTTAGTAATATTTGTGTGTACACCGTAGGAGTGCCCGGAGTGAGGAATATAACCCTATTAGATTTAAAAAGTTAATGTAAAAACGGTCCCTTCGGAGGGTTTTGACTTAACAGAAATGGATCCTTTATGTAAGTGCATGATCTGCCTTGACAAACTCAATCCTATACCAGAACCATTCTTTTTAGAAGTAAAAAAAGGCATGAATATTTTGTCCAATATATCCGGTTTAATCCCATATCCGTTATCCTTAAAATCGACAATGACCCTGCTATTGTTATTAAGAGTTACAAGGATTGAAATTTCGGGATTTTCCGTTTCTTTAACTGCATGGATAGCATTTAGTATCAGGTTGATCACCACCTGGTCAACCAGATCCGGATCAGCAGTGATCATTAAATCAGGAGGAAATACTTCACTGGAATACTTGATATTCAGTTCATCCATTTTAGGTTTAAGTAATTGTCCGGATCGTTCAAAGGCCTCAGATACAGGAAAATATTTAAAATTAGGCTTCGGGATCCTGGTGAGATTCCTGTATATCTCAACAAAATTCAGCAAACCCTGACTTCGGCTTTGGATGGTTGAAATGGCCTTCTGAATATTTTCAGCATCATCATCGTCAAGCCTGGTCATTTTTATTATCCCATCATCTTCAGATAATAACATATCCCTGACTGTTGAAGCCAGAGATGAAATAGGAGTAATAGAATTTGTTATTTCATGTGTTAAAACACGGATCAGTTTTTGCCAGGATTCAATTTCTTTTTCATCAAGTTCAGAACTGATGTCCTGTATAGATATTAAAGTATATTCCTCACCTCTCATCCTGAATTCTGTTGCATATACGGATAACTGCAACAATTCATCTTCCATGAACAATTTAACAAGGGTTTTGTCGCCTGCTTTGAGTTTCAGCAGTATTTCAGGAAGATCCTTTTTCAGCAAGCCAAGATCCCTGATATTCCGGAGGTTTCTGATCCTCAATAATTTCTTAATGGCATTATTATAGATATCAACCTTGCCATCTCTACGGTAGGCAATTATACCAATATTGATGTGTTGCACAATAGTTTGCAGGTACTGGAAATGTTCTTCTTTTTCTGCCCTGTTTTTTTTGAACTCTTCAATAACTTCAGTAAATGCTTTGCTCAAACCTGCAAAACTTCTGCCAAGGCCTGCATCGGAAAAGGAACTGGAAAAATCCGAATGGCGGATACTTTCCAGAAACTTTTGCAATCTTCTGTTAATGCGTTCAACAAACTTTATCAGAAAAATAACTTGAAGGATTACCAAAATACCAATGATAATCAGGCTAATATTGAACCTTGTTCTTTCGTAGATATAAAATAAAAGAGCAATCGAAAGAGCAAGTAAAACAATCCTAAAGATTATTTGAAAACGAAATCTGCTAAAGACCATATTTCTCAATTCTTCTGTAAAGTGAAGCACGTGTCAGGCCTAATTCCTTTGCCGCCTTACTGATATTGCCACCGTATTTGTCAATAACTTTACGGATAAGCATTTTCTCAGTTTCTTCCAAATTCAGATTAGTTGTTTTCAAGGTTTCTGCTTTTTCATCATCCACCCTGGAAAGAAAGAAATCATCAGGTTCAAGGATATGGGATTCACTCATAATAACCGCCCGCTCGACCGCATGTTGCAATTCCCTTATATTTCCGGGCCAGGGATGTTTTTCCAACCTTTTCAGCGTTGGAGGATTAACACGTTTTTGTGGTATCTTATACTTATTGCAATATATATTCAGAAAATGCTCAACAAGCAAGGGAATATCCTCCACCCTTTCTCTTAAGGAAGGTAAATGTATCTCTACTGTATTGATTCGATACAAAAGGTCCTGCCTAAACTTATTTTCATTCACCATTTGGTACACCGGCATGTTGGTGGCACAGATCAAACGGACATCAATCGCGATCGGCTTGTTGGTTCCCAAACGTACTACCGTACGGTTTTGTAATACACTCAAAAGTTTTGACTGCAATCCAAAAGACAGGTTCCCAATTTCATCCAAAAATATAGTGCCTTTGTTAGCTATTTCAAATCTGCCCGCCCTGTCTTCCTTTGCATCAGTAAATGCTCCTTTTTTAAAGCCAAACAACTCACTTTCAAAAAGGGTCTCACTAATGGCTCCAAGGTCAACACTGACAAACACTTCATTTTTCCGTTTGGAGGCATCATGAATAGCTTTTGCGATCAATTCTTTTCCAGTGCCGTTTTCTCCCAGTATTAAAATATTGGCATCAGTGACAGCAACCTTTTCAACGGAGACCATAACTTTTTGCATTGCAGGAGACTGGCCTATTAACATACTATTATTATCATCAGAACCTGGCACTTTCTGTTTTTGCTTTGATTTCAGGTCATCCAGTTCAACTTTTGATTTCTTTAACTGTAATGATGTTGTAATGGTGGCCAGTAACTTCTTATTTTCCCAGGGTTTTAGCAGGAAGTTGGTGGCACCTTCCTTGATCCCCTGTACTGCAAGTTCAATATCCCCGTATCCGGTAATCAATATAACAATGGTTGCCGGATCCATCTCGAGTATCTTATTCAGCCAAAAAAATCCCTCCTTACCGCTGGTCGCATCCCTTGAAAAATTCATATCCAGCAGTATCATGTCATAATCCTCATTTCTCAATAAGTCCGGAATATTTTCCGGTTTTTCTTCAGCATGTACTATCTTTATATGTTGTTTGAGAAAAAGTTTTGCTGCCAGCAAAACATCCCTGTCATCATCAACAATTAAAAGCTTGGCATCTAATTTCTCCATACGACGTTCATTTTCAATGTTTATAACAGCCTGACCGGATTATTTTGTAAAGTTAAGAATTCTGTACGTATTTGTACAAAATAATGAACGATAATGAACAAAACAACTATATATCTGACTAAAATGGCATTTGCAAAAATCTTGTATTCAATTAATTATAATAAATGGCATAGTATTAGCTAGTTATAAACAAGCCAAAAAAAATCTATTATGGATCGAATCATTGAGAAAAAGAAGTGGACAACGAAGAAAATTCTGACAATAGCAGGAATAAGTGTTTTCTGCATATTCATTATATATCTCCTGTTTTTCAGAGATAAAAGAACCAGATTATATATTAATAAGGATCAAATCACTATTGCAACAGTACTGGCTGACAAATTTCAGGAATTTATACCGGTTGACGGAGTGGTCTATCCAAAAACAACAATATACATAGATGCCATTCAAGGTGGTATTGTTGAAGCTGTTTATGTTGAGGACGGTGCCATCTTAAAAAAAGGTGATCCTATTCTCAAGTTAATGAATGCTAACATGGAACTGAGTTTTATGGAACAGGAAACCAGGATGTATGATGCCATTAACAACCTTCAAAACACCAAGATAAGGCTTGAGCAGAATAAGTATATCAGGGAAAGGGAAGTAACCGATCTGAGCTACAGGATCGATCAGGCTGAAAAAGATTTTATAAGAAAAAAACAATTATTTGAGGAAAAGGTTATTTCACTGAAAGATTTTGAAGATGCTGAAAGACAATACAAAAGTCTGATAAGGCAGATTGAACTTACCATCGAGCTACAAACTCTTGATTCCATTTCGTCAGCTATCCAGATACGTCAGATCAATTCTTCCATCAACAGGATCTACAATAATTTGGAATTACTTAAGAAAAGCATGGGAAGTCTGAATGTCAAAGCTCTGGCAAAAGGCAAGCTTTCCTCTTTCAGTGCCGAGATAGGAGAAACAAAATCTGCCGGGGAGCATCTTGGGCAGATCGATTTGATGGACGGGTTTAAGCTAAAAGCAAACATCGATGAAAGATATATCTCCCGTGTTCATTTGGAACAAGCTGCTGAATTTGATTTTAACAAAAAAACGTACTATCTGAATATCAGCAAGATATATACTGATGTTACCAGGGGTACTTTTGAGGTCGACCTGCAATTTGACGGTGATGCTCCAAAAGCTATCAAAAGAGGACAAACGATACAACTCAAATTAATGTTCAGCAGTCCGGCAGAGGCTATCATAGTTAAAAGGGGCGGGTTTTTTCAGGAAACCGGTGGTAACTGGATATATGTAGTGGATCCCTCCGGAAGTTTTGCCGTTAAACGGGGTATTCATATCGGACGACAAAATACAAGATACTACGAAATTACAGAAGGATTGAAACCTGATGAAAAAGTGATCATTTCTTCTTATGATGCTTTTGGTGGAAAAGATAAACTGGTGTTTAGAGATTAATAAGAAGTTCAATGTTTAAAGTTTTAGGTACTTATTGTAAAACTTCACTCCCGGTCCCGAAATTTCGGGATCGGTAAATAACTATTAATAACGCGAAGCTAATAACAACTAATAACTATTTCAATAAAGCATTGCAATTTCCCGCTACAAGCGGCTTTAATTAAAAGAATAATCTTTTACTAACCATAGAAACTTTATGCTTTGGAATTACATTAAAATAGGAATCAGAAATTTATCCAGGGATAAAATATATTCCTTAATAAATGTAATTGGTCTAACCATAGGCATTACTGCTTTCTTCCTGATCATCCTTTATGTTCAGTACGAACTGAATTATGATCAGCATATCAAATATCCCAAACGGATGTACCGGTGTATTGAACTGCAACACGCAGAAGGCGTTGGAGACCAGCATGTGGCAATGACCATGGGGCCCCTGGGGCCGGCACTGGTCAATGATTTTCCGGAAATTCAAAAGATGCTGAGAATCCGGAATGCCGGAAGAATACCAATCATATATAAAGACAAACAGTTTAACCAGGATCATGTAGTCTTTGCTGACCCTTCTGTTTTTGAACTCTTTAATGTCAGGCTTATCAGAGGAGATACATCCACAGCCCTTAATGAACTCTGGTCTGTGGTGATCTCTGAAAACATTGCAAAAAAATATTTCAATTCTGTTGATGAAGCAATTGGAAAAGTCATCAAATACGAAAATCATCATTTAAAGATTACCGGGGTAATGGAAGACCAACCAAAAAATACACACATTCGTATGGAAATGTTGGTTTCCTTTATTTCATCTGAAGAAATCTTTCCCTGGCTAAAATCATGGGGGACAAATGCATTGACTACTTATATTTTGCTTGCTCCGCACACAGACTACAAAAAACTACAGGACAAATTCGGGGATTTCCTGTTAAAATATATAGAAATCCCTCCCGAATACCGGCACAGGATGTTTGAACTGTACCTGCAACCAGTACCTGATATTCATCTTAAATCGGGTTATATTAAATTCCAGATCAATCATGAAATGGGTAATGTAACAATGATCTATGTTTTATCTATCATTGCCATATTGATCATTGTTATCGCATGTATCAATTTCATTAATATTGCCATTGCCAAATCCGTCAGGAGAGCCAAAGAGGTAGGGGTGCGGAAAGTCCTTGGAGCCAACCAAAATGACCTGATCCGTCAATTCATAGGAGAATCACTTATTATAACCCTGGTATCCATTATTCTGGCTATAATGCTGATGGAAATTCTTTTACCATCATTTAACAGAATAATCGATAAAGAACTGTTTGTTGATTATTCACAAAACTGGGTTTTTAATATAGGATTGATTTTATTGTGGGTGATTGTAGGGCTTGTCTCAGGCAGTTATCCTGCATTTTATCTGTCAAGATTCAAACCTATAACGGTTCTGAAAGCAGGGCATGGAAAAATTAACGGAGGAACAAGCCTTCTAAGAAAGGCCCTTGTTGTTTTCCAATTCATCATTTCTATCACCTTGATTTTTTCAATACTGGTTATATATAGTCAAATTCGATTCATATTGAACAAGGATCTGGGATATAATTATGAAAATGTTGTTGGAATTCCATTATATAATAATAATTCTCCGGAAAAGATCAATTTAATAAAGAATGAATTTCTGAAAAATCCCGGTGTTCTCAACGTGGCGGTTTCTTCGGGTATGAATGGTGTAAGTGGGACCCAAAGCACCATAGAGGTAGACGACACAACAGATACCAGGATTACCGTACGCCTGGGGTACGTAGATGAAAACTTTTTTCCCATGATGGGGATCCCGGTTATCGAGGGCCGCAATTTTAGTAAAGAATATGCCCTTGACAGGAATGAAGCTATCATTATCAATGAATCAGCTGTGGATTACCTTGGATGGGATGACCCCCTGGGAAAACAGTTCAGGTCTATTTTCGGAGATACCGTTTATAAAAGGAAAGTGATCGGGGTAATCAGGGATTATCATTACTATTCGCTTCGCTCAAAAATTGAGCCGGCAGTTTATTTTTATAACCCTGAAGGCATGCATATTTTATGCATGAAAATACAAAAAGACAAGGATCAGGAAACCATGGAGTTTATTGAATCTGTCTGGCATGACATTTTCCCGGGATCACCGTTCGAATCCAGGTATGCAAGTGAAAGTCTCAGGAACCAGTATACTGATGAGCAAAACCTATTTAAAATATTCAGCTATTTCACTCTGCTGTCTCTTATTATTTCAATTATGGGGCTTTATGGTTTAACATCCTTTATAATTGAACAACGGACGAAAGAAATAGGCATCAGAAAAATAATGGGAGGATCTGTCTTCCGGATCATTACCACACTAATAAAAGAATTTTTATTATTGGTGTTAATAGCAGGTATTATCGCTTCACCCATTGCCTGGTACTTTATGAATGAAGGTTTAAACGAATTTGCATACAGGATCAGTATTTCATGGTATTATATCGTTTTATCCATACTGATCTCTATAGCCATTGCGGTTATTACGATTATTCATAAAGCATATAAATCCGCGAATTCAGATCCTGTTATAGCTATCAAATACGAATAATTGAACCTTAAACTATAAAGCAAACACTATTAATTTATAAAACTAAATCTGTATGATCGGGAATTATATAAAAGTTGCATACAGGAATGTAATTAAAAGAAAACTATACTCTATTATCAATACAACAGGCCTGGCACTGGGCATTGCAAGCTTTTTTATTATTGCCTTGTATATTATTGATGAATTAAGTTATGACAGATACAACACGAAAGCTGAAAAGATTTACCGGATCTGCCAGATTTATGATTTCGGGGGTGTGGGAGAAAATTCTGCCAGTTTGCCTTTCCCTGTTGCATTCACACTAAAATCAGATTATCCTGATATGATCGATGAGGTAGTCAGGATATTTAATTACCAATCCCCGAGAAGTCTGATGGTATACGAAGACAAACGATTTGTGGAAAAAGGGTTATTTTTCGCTGATTCAACTTTTTTCGATGTTTTTGATCACGAATTTGTAAAAGGAAATCCGGAAACTGCATTGGATAAGAATTATTCTGTTGTCATCACCGAATCAATGGCTGATAAATATTTTGGGAATGAAGATCCCATAGGAAAAACCATAAAATTCGAAGAAACCTATTCTTTGTTTGTTACCGGAATAATAAAGGATGTACCTGGTCATTCCCATTTTCATTTTGATTTCATAGCATCAATGACTTCCGTTGAACGGGTTTATGGAGGCAGGTTACCACAAACATGGGTCTGGAATCCATGTTGGACCTATATTGTACTGAACAAAAATGTCAACCCCGGACAACTGGAGAAAATGTTCCCCGATTTTGTAAATAAATACTTCTATGATGCAGAAAAGGACAACGTAACACTATATCTTCAACCATTAACCGATATACACCTGAAATCCAGGCTTGACTATGAAATTGAGGCAAACAGTAATATTGCTTATTTATACATTTTAGGTGGCATTGGCATATTCCTGTTAATCATAGCCTCGATCAACTTCATGAACTTATCAACAGCAACTTCCTCAAGCAGAGCCAAGGAGATAGGTATGAAAAAAGTGGTAGGTGCATATCGAACACAGCTGATCTGTCAGTTCATTGGAGAATCGATCATTATGACCCTTGTGGCCCTGGTAATAGCCCTGATCATGGTAGAGATCACATTACCCACTTTCAATAATTTTACGGATAAGAACATTGATCTCAATATTCTTCTCGAACCAACCTATTTATTTTCTATAATCGGCCTGGTATTGATAATCGGAATCCTTTCAGGTGTTTATCCATCATTTTATCTTTCTGCCATTAGTCCGATATCTGTTTTAAGAGGAAGCACCGGCAAAGAAAACGGTAGCGCCATAGCCAGAAAGGTCCTTGTTGTTTTGCAATTTACTATCTCTATAATGTTGATTATTGGCACAGTTATTATTTTCAAACAGTTGCAATTTCTTCAAAAAACCGATCCCGGCTTTAACAAAGAAAATATCATTGTAATTCCGGTATCCAGAACACCAATAGTAGGAAAATACGATGTTTTCAAAGGTGAATTGATGGCAAATCCTTCGATAGTCAGCGTGACAGCCATGGATGATGTTTTTGGGTCCGCGCACAACACACATGAATTCCGGCCTGAAGGCTTCCCTGACAATAAATGGCAATTTTATCCTGCACTGGTTGTCCAGTATGATTTTATCAAAACATTTGGATTAGAAATCCTTGCAGGCCGTGACTATAACGAAAAAAATCAAACGGACCCCATCACAGGAATTATAATTAATGAAGCCATGGTCAAACATGTGGGATGGTGCAGCAATGAGGAAGCTATTGGAAAGATATTCAGATCATTACAAGGTAGGGAAAAAGTTATCGGGGTGATCAATGATTTTAATGCCACCTCACTCCATAAATCTTCAGGTCCATTTGTGATAAATATGAAAGAATCCCGTAGTTCAATTGCATGGTTTCTGAATTATGTTGCCATACGGATTACTCCGGGTGCACATGACGATCTGCACGGATTCCTTGAAGAAAAATGGAATGAGTTTGTTGAAAACCGGCCATTTGAATATTTCTTCCTGGATGAGGAATTAAAAAAACTATACAAGGAAGAGAACAACCTGAGTACTTTATCATTGATCTTTACAATAATGGTTTTATTTATAGCTGCCTTAGGATTGCTGGGGCTGTCATCCTATATGGCTGAGAAGCGAACGAAAGAGATAGGCATCAGGAAAGTCATGGGAGCAAGCGGATTCAGAATAATAAGTTTGCTTACCATTGAATTTTTGAAATTGATCATTATAGCAAATATCATTGCGTGGCCCCTGGCCTATTTTATCATCAATGACTGGCTCCATCATTTTGCCTATCAAACCCCTGTCAGCTGGTACATTTTCCTGATATCCGGCCTGGCTACAATGGGCATGGCATTGATAATAACAAGCGTGAAAGCATATACAGCATCGAGAACAAATCCTGCTGATACCTTAAAGTATGAATAAATTAATTGTAACTAACAATAAGAATATAACGTCAAATACTTATTAAAAACTTTAAATCATGATTAAAACAGTCAATCTTACTAAAATTTTCAGAACTGATGAAGTAGAAACAACTGCCTTAAACAAAGTAACATTTGAAGTCAAAAAAGGTGAATTTGTTGCTATTATGGGACCTTCAGGATGTGGGAAATCTACATTATTAAACATTCTCGGATTGCTTGATAACCCATCAAACGGAGATTATTATTTTTCCGATCATGAAGTCTCCAAATTCAACGAAAGGCACCGGGCAAAGCTGAGAAAAGAAAACATTGGTTTTGTATTTCAGAATTTTAATTTGATCGATGAACTGACCGTTTTTGAAAATATTGAATTACCTCTTATCTACCTTGGCATGTCTTCAGGTAAAAGGAAGATGCGGGTTGGGGAAGTCATGGACCAAATGCAGATATCTCACCGGAAGAAGCACTTCCCGCTTCAGCTTTCCGGAGGTCAGCAACAACGTGTTGCCGTTGCAAGAGCTATTGTTGCCGAGCCAAGGTTGATACTTGCCGACGAGCCTACCGGTAACCTGGATTCTACCCACGGAGAAGAAGTTATGACCCTGATCGAAAACCTGAACCAGGCCGGAACAACGGTGATCATCGTTACACACTCACAAAGAGATGCTGAATATGCACAACGAATTGTTCAACTCTTTGATGGACAAATTATAACTGAAAATATTAAAAAGAGATTTATTTAAATAAATGGCTTTTATCATTGTTAAAAAATTCAAAATAAATGTTTAAGAATTATTTAATAAGTGCTTACAGGAACTTCATCAGAAATAAATTCTACACCCTGATCAACATTCTTGGTCTCACTATTGGTTTAGCAGCATTCATCTTTATATTGCTTTTTATCAGGGACGAGTTAACTTACGACCGGTATAATAAAAAGTATGAACGTATCCACCGGCTGGAATCCAACTTTAATATCGCCGGCAAACATGAAAAATTTGCTATCGTACCCATCCCTATGGGGCCTGCTTTTCAGCTGGAATTCCCTGAAGTTAAAACATTTACCCGTCTCACAAATGCCGGAAATGTGCTTATCAGGTATGATGATCACGAATATTATGAGAAGGATTTTTATTTTGCCGATTCCACAGTATTTGACGTTTTTACATACGAATTCCTGTTAGGAGAGCCGGAAAATGCCCTTACCAAACCAAATACAATAGTAATTACAGAAAAGGTTGCCAGGAAATATTTCGGAAAAAACAACCCACTTGGAGAATTTCTGGAAACAGGAAGCGGAACTTCTTATAATATCACTGCTGTAATCAAGGATCTTCCAACAAACTCCCATCTGAAATTTGATGCCCTGCTATCCGCCGTAACAATGGCTCAAAATGTTGGAGTCGAAGACTTCAACAGCATGGAACCCATAAGATTCTGGAATATCGGCGTGTATACATATATTCTTTTACATAAAAATACGGGTATTCAAAGCATTTATGATAAGTTTCCTCCATTTTATGAGAAATATATGAAACCTGTTGGCGATCAAATCAATGCCAGTTTTGATCTGTTAACCACTCCCCTGGCACAAACCCATTTTTCATCAGGTTTGTCGGCTGACCTGCCAACAGGCAACCTCATTTATATTTATATATTCTCTGCAGTCGCGGTTTTTATCCTTCTGCTGGCAGCAATCAATTACATGAACATGGCTACCGCCAGGTCTACAAAAAGAGCCAGGGAAGTAGGAATGCGAAAAGTAGTAGGAGCTTATAAATCCCAATTGATCAGGCAGTTCATTGGAGAATCAATGCTGCTGGCCATTTTTTCATTTATAATTGCAATTATTGCGGTTTATTTTCTGTTGCCTGATTTTAATAATATCACCGGCAAATCTTTGAACTTCAATATGATACTTGACCCGGCAGTCCTCATTATGATCCTTCTGGTAATAATCCTGATAGGTATAGTCTCCGGAAGCTATCCGGCATTCTTCCTGTCTTCTTTTAAACCTGTTTCCGTCCTGAAAGGAACCTTAACCAGATCAGGCAGAAAAAGTGGTTTTTTAAGGAAAGTGCTGGTGGTTATCCAATTTTTCATTGCCATTGTTATGATCATTGCAACCATCGCTGTATCAGGACAATTGAAATATTTAAGAAATAAAAACCTGGGATTTGACAAAGAAAACGTTATTGTGCTCCAGTTGCAGGATTCTACATTCAGAAGCAAAGTTGAATCTTTCAAAAAAGAGTTATTACTGAATCCAAATATTACGGGTGTTTCCAATTCAACGGGTATTCCCGGTACAATCACCTGGATCCAGGTAATGTATGTGGAAAAGGAAGAGAAGATGACAGAAAGCGCTTTGATACTGGCGCAGGTGGATTATGACTTTATTGATGTGATGGGGATGGAGATCATTAACGGAAGGAACTTTGATGAAAAGATGGGAACAGATCAGCGTGAGGCTGTGATCATCAACGAGACAGGGGCTAAAGTCCTTGGTTGGGAAGAAAATCCCGTTGGCAAGAAAATCGATTATGAAATTGACCTTGAAGGCAACATAGGCAGGCCGATGAAAGTCATAGGGGTTATTAATGATTTTCATTTCCGGTCATTACACAATAAAGTCGAACCGGTTATATTATTCATCAGTGAAGTGCCAAGGTACTTCCTTTCGATTAAAATAGAAGGGAACAATACCCGGGAGACACTTGATTTCATTGAAGAGAAATGGAATGATTTCGGTGCCAAGCGACCATTCGACTATGAGTTCATGGATCAGAGAATGGATGAGATGTATGATGCAGAAGTAAAACTGGGATTGATATTCCGTATTGCAACCATCCTTACCATATTTATTGCCCTTCTCGGATTACTCGGACTTTCATCCTTCACAGCCGAACAAAGGACCAAAGAGATCGGCATCAGGAAAATACTGGGAGCTTCAGTGAGCAATATCCTTAAATCGCTTTACAAGGAATTCATTATCCTTATTCTCATCGCATTTATTCTTGCTGTTCCGGTAGCCTGGTGGAGGATAGACATTTGGATGAACACCAGTTTTATTTACCACGCCACTTTACAATGGACCACTTTTTTAATAGCAGGATTACTGGCTTTGGTCATTGGTTTTATAACCATCAGTTATCACATCATCCGTGCAGCATCCGAAAATCCTGTAGATGCGATTAATTACGAATGATCAAGCATATCCGCTTGCCAACTGTCAACTGTCGACTTCTTCACGCGCTTAATCCTTCAAAACACATATTTTACTTGTAGAATAAATCAACACCATTTCCCCACCCTTGGCAGTTGCAGCTTGTAATTGATCATCTCTTCTTCTCTCAAGCAATAAATACAAATCTCC
>JAUWGC010000140.1 GCA_030606625.1 Bacteroidales bacterium
CCTGATTGACCAGTAATTGAATGTCTGATAAATTCCCATGAATAATACCATAACAGGAATCAAATACAACCAGGGGCCAATCTCCGGAGCTTCAAAAAAAGCAACAATATTTTTTTTTAAAATAATGATCAGGATAAATGTTACCAATGATACAAGACACGCAATGATCAGTGAAAGGATAATTATATTCCGGGCAGTTCTTTTTTCCTTTGGCAACATGATGGCAAGCTCATAGCGACCCGTTGATATTACACCGATGACAGCAGGTATAGACAAAAACAAAGCAAATACTCCAAAGTCATCAGGAGTATAAAGGCGGCTTAATACAGGGGAGATCAGAAATGGGATAGCCTGGGCTATGGCCGTTCCGGTTATTAATGTAAAAACATTCTTAATAAATTCGGATTTATTAATTTTTGATAACATAGGTTATTATTCGGAAAGCCTACAAAGCAATTATTTTTCCAAAAAATAAAAAGAAGCCGGCCTGAGTATCTTATCAAATACAAAATATTGAACCAGGACAAAATCTTTCTTGTTATTAGTCAAAGCATATAACCGATCGAAATCAACCGGCCTGAATAATAGCCCTTCAGGATTAATAACTTCATTGAAGCTTCTTTTATGGAACGTAATTACCTGGTTGGTATCTCCATGTTTATCAACCAGTGTAATAATATGCGCCGGTGATTGTGAAGTCAATGAATCGATGAATTCAGGTTCTAAAGAATTATTCAGAACAGCTTCAAAACGAATATCAGCAAAAGCTGTCAGAAAATTAAGCATTCTTAAGGTATCATAAGGTTTTTCCTGATGATCTTTCCAGGGGATAAAAACAATCTTATCTTTCCCAAGGTTTTCCACAGTATATGATTCCTCAGGTTCTTCAACAAATTCAACCGAAACAGAGACCAGATCGTTCAGCTTTGTATTGAAAACAGTATGATCCCGCCAGTCATCTTCCTGTGTGGAATACCTGGCTGAGACAAAGCCCCTGAATCTGGGCAGATAAACGATAAAAGGTTCCTCGCAACCTTCCATTAACATAAATGTTCCCCGATTATCCTGTGTTGGGCCTCCTACATAATAGGTCTTTGTCCGTTTTTCGTGAGGGAACAGCTTGATAAGGCCAAATAGATCAATTCGGTATACCCTTTGATAGATTTCAACTTTAACCGCCATGGCTGATAATCTGGAAATTACGTTGTTTCTGGCTACTTTAGGAACCGGGTTGCGAACAACAAGATCCATCATGGTCTTAAGAAAACCCTTTATCTGGTAATCATGTGCCTTATATTTCTTATTCAATTTCCATTCTGATGGAGTAACTTTTTCCAGTAATACGGAATTATTGTTTTTGTCAACAAGAAAGATTTTGGTAAGGCTGGTAGTATCCTGTAAAGCAAAATTGGTTCTTTCTTTATCAAGGGTGGAATTCCTGCCGGACAAAATCAAAACAACAGCAATTATTATAAGTATTACCGTAATAATATAAGTAACCCTGTTCTTTTTCATAGTATTATCTGTAATTTAAATTGATCTTGCATATTTTCTTTTTCTGATCAATGCCTGTGTAATCCCAAAAAGAATTATTAATATTATTGGCAATATAACATTGAACAATTGCCAGAATAATTTATTATTACCTACAAGTGTTATATCGAGAAGCCGTAACTTAAGTTCCCTGGACCGGATGGAAATCAATCCTGATCCATCGGTCAGGTAATTCATGGCATTTAAAATAAATTCCTTATTCCCAAATGTTTGCCCTATATACTGATCATATCCCAGAGGTAAAGGATATCCCTGGGAATAATGTAACTGGTTCCTGATAATGTCGCCATCCGCAACTATGATCATTCTCGTGGGTTTACTGTAAGCCTTAAATCCTATTTCTCTATTGAATTGTATGGAAGGCGGAATACGGTTAAGATAAACAGATTCAAATTCCCCTTCCAACAGAACAGCAACAGGCTGGCCCGGCATATTGTACAACCTTTCATCAGGTTCTTTTTGCAGAATGTTCAGGTTTATATATACGGGAGCATTAACTGTTCTGGAATAAGGAGAGGTTTTTAGCAAAATTGTTTTCTTTATGCCATAAACAGAAATTGTGTCGAGACTACTAATAAATTCGGTTTTAATTGCATTCAGGTTGTTGACAATGGGGTGTTTGATCATTGGGGTCACAAGCGGGAAAAAATACCAGGGGAAAAATTCAATCTGGGGCTGACCGGCAATGCTTCCCGTTGTCAATGGAATGGGTATCGCATTCAGATCCATCACCAGGTTAGTATTCAATCGAACACCATAATTGAATAACTGATCTCCTAAATTTAAGTCATTTGTAATTCCCATGGTGGCATCAGAGGACTGGAGGCTGTCCATAGTAGCAAAAACCGGATCAATTAGCCATAAAACCTTGCCTCCATGCATGATAAACTGGTCGATAATGAACTTGTCCTTTTCACTAAATGCAGAATCAGGTTTGGCAATAATGATCGCCTCAAATTTGTTACGAATGGCAGTGGTTGCCGAATCAACTTGATCACGTTCTGTAAGACAATTCAGCTGTCCGTTGATTTTCACTCTTTCAACAACATAATATCCCTGAAGAGCCCGGGTGATATCTGCTGTCTCAAGCTCATTCAATTCACCATGACCCTTAATGAATGCAACCTTGGGGTTTTTAATGGTTGTAAGGTTTTTAATCGCATTTGCCAGATTGAATTCCAGGGACTGGATTGAATTGTTCAACACTGTTTCAGGAGGCATGCCAAGCTGCGTTCTGAGTAATTCCAAGGATATCTCACTGTCTTTGTATATTGCTATCGCACCTGGAAATAAGATCTGCTTCTTCATACCATCAGAAGTATTTACCTGCAAATCCGTAGGGTTCAACCCCCTTTCGACGAGTAGTTGGTAGGTGTCACTTCGTTCCCTGGGATCATCGCTTTTGGATGGATTGATAAACTCATATTCGATATTATCGCTATATGCCCTGAATTCATCAAGTATTTCCTTTGTTGCATTCCGCAAACGCTTAAAACCGGCCGGAAATTCCCCTTCAAGATAAACCTGAAAATAAACGATATCATCAAGATTACGCAACATTTCCTTAGTGGCAGAAGACAAAGAATATCTTTTTTCTGCAGTCAGGTCAAAACGTGTAAAAACATAAGAGCTGATAATATTAACCAGGATTATGATCAATATCCCAAAGATCAACTGGATAATATTACTGCGTTTTATATTTTTTTTCTTATCCTGCATTTACTGATATTATGACAAGTGTAATTTTAAATCTTTATTTTCTCTTCACCATTTCCGGCTGGCCAGGGAAATTTTTGCCAGCATAATAAACAGTACAATAACACTCAGAAAATATATCACATCTCTCGTATCGATCACTCCACGGCTCATGGAAGCATAATGCGCACTGATACCCAGTGATTTAATAAAGAGATCATATTTCCCAAAAAGGTCTAATGACCAGATAAACTCAAATCCCAAATAGGCAAAGCCACATAAGACAACAGCAATGATAAATGAAATGATCTGGTTGTCTGTTACTGAAGAAGCAAACAATCCAATTGCCACGAATGAGGCACCAAGAAAAAGTAAGCCTATATATGACCCCCATAAGCCTCCCTGATCAATATTGCCGGGTGGTAAACCAAGCTGATAAACAGAAAAGAAATAGATCAGTGTAGGCAATAATGAAAAAACTACGAGGATCAATCCGCCAAAATATTTTGCCATGATGATCTGCAAATCCGTTAACGGCTGAGTCAGCAATTGCTCAATGGTACCGGATTTTTTTTCTTCAGCAAACATTCGCATTGTGATGGCAGGAATGAGGAAAAGGAATACGAAGGGAGCAATAGTAAACAGTCCGTCGATGTTTGCATGCCCAAAGTTTAGAATATTGGAATCCAGAGGAAACACCCAAAGGAATAAGCCATTCACTAGAAGAAACACCGTTATTACGATGTATCCGATCAATGAATTCAAAAAACTGCTGACTTCCTTTTTAAAAAGTATAAGCATATTTGTTTATTGTGTTCAAGATGTTAAACCCACTCCATACTCCATACTCCATACTCCATACTCCTTACTGTTCATAAAAACAGTTGCTAAATTAATTATTTTTGTGGAAACAGACTGGAACAATGTTCAGGACAAGATGGGTTTCATCCCAGTTTTTTTTCGTGTTCGGGATTCGGAATATTTTATTGCTTAGACATAGTAATCTATTCTTTCCAGACAAACATTAACCGAATTCCATCCTCACAGGATCATCAATATTAAGTCCGAGCAATCCACTGGCATTACCATTATTAATAACAATCTCAAGATGATCATTGGAGCCAAACAAGGCAACAACCTCTCCCTCCGGGACTTCTGAGTAGGATTCAAATATCCGTTTGAGCTCTTCACCCCGGAACACTATTTTGAACGAACGGCCATTTCTGACTTTTTCAAACAAGGGTCTGGTAATATTTGTAATTACATTTTCATAATTATCAATATAGATCACCATGCCTTTGATAACATCTTGCTCAATAACCGGCCTGAATAAAAGCATTTCGGTTAAAGAATCCCTGATTGTACCAAGTTCTTCTATATTCTTTCCCATGGCAAGATGTACTGCCACTTTTACAAACCGGTCACGTGAGGAAAAAGTAAAATAATCAGAATCATGAACAATATTCAATTCGACAATGATATCAGGGGAAGTATCAAAGATCAAGGTAAATAATCCATTGTCACAGCCAACGAAATACTGTCCGTTTATCTTCAATGCAATATGGGAATGCTTGTCAGATTCTTCAGTATTGACACCTATGATATGTACTGTTCCTTCCGGGAAATACTTATAACTATTCCTGACAATAAAAGCAGCTTCTTTAATATTGAAGGGAGCTATATCATGAGAAATATCGATAATGGTAGCCTCAGGCATTTGGCTGATAATGGTTCCTTTTACTGCACCAATATAATGATCTTTGGCACCCCAATCGCTTGTCAAAGTGATGATCGGCATACGTTGTTGTGAAGCATCTAATTTATTAGGAACTAAAACGATTAACTGATCTGGTCGTTCCCAAAAGTAGTAAATATAATGCTATCATTTACTTTTTTTTCATAATTTTGATATATCAAATTATCATCAGATCTTATGAGTGAACGCACAATTTCCATTGAAGCCTATAGCCCACTTGAAATTTATGGCGTAAATGACATTCATTTCAATCTCATTAAAAAAATATTTCCCAAACTGAAGATCATTGCCCGTGGCGATATCATTAAAGTTATTGGTGATGACCATGACGTTGACCTTTTCGAAAAAAAGTTCTCCCTGCTCCTGCTGAATTATGATAAATTCGGCAGGATTACAGAAGCTGATATACAACAGATCATGGGATAAGGAGAATCGGAACCGGTTTCTG
>JAUWGC010000088.1 GCA_030606625.1 Bacteroidales bacterium
AAGAAAATTTTCAGCCATGAAAAAATCATCTGTTATCATCTTCTTTTTATTAATTATCTCATTTCTTAATGCCCAAAACAACTGCCTGGATTTTGACGGGACAGATGATTATGTGGAAGTATCCAGTTCCTCGTCAATTAATTTTGGCAGTGGTGATTTCTCGATAACTTTATGGGTGAATTCCTCATCTTCTAATAATGGTACTATCATTGAGAAAATTTGGGATACATGGAGTAGTACAGGAGGAAACGGATGGGCAATATTACTTCTTGATAATGGTAGATTTCGATTTTCAATTGCAGATACTCCAGGAGAAACCCCAACAGATTTTAATTCAATTGCCGGAACCCAATGGAATAATGGCAACTGGCATCATCTTGCCATTGTCGTAGACCGTGACGCTAATGTAAGTTTTTATATAGATGGAATTGCTGATAGAACGGGAGATGTCAGTTCTGAATCAGGTAGTTTATCCAATACTTACCCCCTTCTGATTGGAATAAATTATAATAAAGGTGCAACTAAGGACTATGCATTTAACGGTAAAATTGAGGAAGTAAGTCTTTGGAATACTGCTCTTACCGAAGCAGAAATCCGTGCCAATATGTACCGCAAAATCCCCAATCCAACAAGCGAAATTAATCTTGTGGCTTATTACCAATTTAACGAAACTTCAGGAACAAACCTTCCCGACGAGTCATCAAACTCAAACAACGGAACTCTTTATAATATGACCAATGACGACTGGGTAACTTCCGGCGCTTTTGCCGGACCAAGGAATTGCCTGTTATTTGACGGAGTTAACGAATATATTGATATTGGAATGGGGCCAACAACCGTGCAAAGCGTTGAATTCTGGGTATATCCCACTACCACAACTGAGTATTTTGTTGACATAAACGGGTCTGCATATATCTTATCCAACTCCGGTACCATCTCAGCTACCGGCTTTAATTCACCAACCATTTATGTAGATGGTATTGAAAGTATTACTATTGTGTCCGGTAAATGGCAACACGTTGCTGTAACTACGGGAACTAGTATTAATGCAACTGATCTGGATATTGGCAGATTGGAAGGACAGGAGGAATTTGATGGAAAAATTGATGAGGTCCGCTTATGGAGTGATGTTCGCACAGCAACGGAAATCCGTGATAATATGTGCCATTCACTTGACGGAGATGAAGGCGGCCTGGTTGCATATTATCGTTTTGATCAAAAAAACATCTCGGGACAAACTACACTCTATGACATTACTTCGAATGACAATCACGGTACTTTAACAAATATGGAAGCTACTGCAGACTGGGTAGATTGTGAAGCATTTGACACCTGGATAGGATGGTTGAGCAACAGTTGGACCACAGCCGCAAACTGGAGTGATGGGGTACCTACTGCGACAGATAATGTTGGAATACCATATTGGATATTAGGACATTCTCCAACATCGAATGGTAGCCCCACTGTAAACAATCTTGTTATTGGTCTTCTGGCAACGCTAAACTTAGCTTCTGACATAACTATCAATGGTCATTATTTTGAACTCGGGACTCTATCACCCGGCACAAACACAGTTACATTTGGCGGCTCATCTAAACAATATCTTACCGGAATAAATCTGGGGTTTTATAATCTGACAATTAATAATACCCATGCCGGTGATAAAGTAAGTGCAAGATGGTGTACTTCCCTTTCAGTTTCAAACAACCTTACAATGACCGATGGTATATTTTATAGTAAATCAGATTACAATAATGTGAGTATTGGAACAAATGGTACTTTAGAACTCAGCGGAGATATCACCGTAAGCGGGAATTGGGATAACGACGGCACTTTTACTCATAACAATCACACTGTAACCTTTGATGGTTCTTCTACACAGACGATTCAGGGTGATAATACAACGACTTTTCATAATCTAACCATAAACTCCGGTGCAATAGTTAATATTAATACCGGAGGTGAAGTAACAGTAAGTAATACGCTAAGCAACAGTGGCACATTTACAATAAAATCATCTGCTTCAGGTACAGGTTCTTTAATTGAAAGCAGCGGGGTATCAGCTACTGTAGAAAGATATATCACACAGAATATCTATCACTATTTATCTTCCCCGGTATCAAGCCAGGCATTATCATTATTACAATCAGGAACAGCCCACACTGATTTTGACCTTTTCTGGTATGATGAGAATTATGGTGGAAGTCAAGGCCCTACCTGGATTGATGCATCAAGCCAAAGTGACAACATGGATGTAGGATTAGGGTATGCATATAACTATAAATTAAATGACCGGACACTTGGGTTTTCCGGCACTACAAATACCGGTAATATAACTGAACCAATTACTTATACTTATAACAGCGGTGTTTCAACAGATACATGGTATTTCGGCTGGAACCTGGTGGGTAATCCATATCCTTCACGTATTAATGCAGAAACTTTTATTGATGATACAGATAATTCAAATATATATGGAACACTTTATTTCTGGGATCAGGCTGGAAGTTACAACGGTAACAGAAATGACTATGCCACATGGAATAAAACAGGTGCAACTGCCGGTGGTGGCGGGCAAACCCCAAATGGGTACATTGATATCGGACAGGCTTTTATGGTGCATACAACTACTGCTTCAACCTCTATTTCATTTAAAAATGATATGAGGGTTCATAATGCAGCACAATTCTTTAAAGGTGAAATTCAACGATTTAAAATTAGTGTTGAAAATGCAGAAGAAGATTATAATGAAACACTGATCGGGTTCCTGGAAAATACTACTCCGGGTTTTGATAATAAATATGATGGCTATAAATTAAAAGGGAATTCTGATCTTGCACTCTATACAAAATTAGTGGAAGATGATGGATATGATTATGCTATCCAAGGATTGCCACCTTTAACAGATGGCGTAACTGTTAAATTAGGAATTGATGCAGGCAGCGAAGGCAATTATACTTTTAATTTGGTTGATATTGAAAACTTCCATGACACAACAAGTATTTTTCTGGAAGACCTTTATGAAGATGTTGTTGTAGACCTGAGAAAAATTCAGAAATATACTTTTAATCTTGAAGAGCCTGGTTCATACACAGATCGTTTTCTATTACATTTTAATGCTTATCTGGGAGTTGATGATAACAATTTTAGTGTAAATAATGAGGTTCGGATCTATTCCTTTGATAAGTCCGTTTATATTAAGCGTAGTATGCCAGGTAATTTTTCCGATATCGTTCAGGTATATAATATCCTCGGCCAGGAAATACTAAATGAACATTTGAATTCATCCGATCTTGTGAAAATTGACCTGGAAACCAGCCCTGGCTATTATATTGTTAAAGTGATCACAGATCAACGTACATATGTTTCCAGGGTATATGTAAATGGTAATTTGTAATTTGTTATAGGTTATACATAATTCCGAAGGCACCCTAATGGGACAACTTACAATTAATAACAATCAATAACAACTAATAACTATCAATAACTCAATCTTATAGGAATGCTTGCGACATAAACCTGAAACCCGTTTCACTTTTCACTCTTCACTCTTCACTCTCCACACCTTTCTTCTTCTTCATATCAATGATCTTCTCCACCAGATCAGGCACTTTCTCAAAAATGGTCTGTATTCCTTTATTTTTGTCACTACTTAGAAAAGATATTTCTTCTCCCCTTGAAACCAAAAAACCAACAGGTGTGATACCCAAACCGGCAACTGTTGCACCACACGACCCTTTTCTCTTTTTTGTGTCATCACCGCTGCCTCCTCCTCCGCCAAATCCCATTCCTATCTTAATTATAGGAATACATGTAAAATCCCCCAGTTTAAATGGTTCGCCAACAACAGTTTCCGTTTTGGCCATTGACCTTAATTGATCCAGCATTTTGTCGAATGTTTCATCAAATTTCATATTCATTTTCTATCCTCCTTATATTTTATAAGTATATGTTTTTAAAAAAGTGATTATTATACACAAAGTTTAAAAAATTCTAACTCCTAATATCCAAATCCTAAACAAATCCAAATTACCAAAATTGAAAACTCTAAACAACTCCATACAGATTTTGATCATAACTTTGATTTTCTGAACACCCACAATTTAATTATGCTCTTATTATTTTTAAAAACAGACTTACTCCAAGCCTGACAATATTGAATAAACGGTTCTGAATTATCAAATGAATTGTATTTATATCTGAATAATTCACGTTTAGAGAAATATTTTTTCTGCTGAGTATTGCCAGTACCGGAACCAACCTGGCATTTATAGTATAATCTCCGGTATCAAAATTTATGATCATTTTTTTGATCCTGGATGTCCTGAAAAGACCAGGCAGGAACTTCAAGAATGCAGGAATAACCTTTAAAATTTTGTTTATCCTGTGTTTTTTCTTTCTCCTTTTTCTTTCCTTTCTGTCATCTTTTTCTGTTATTTTCTTTTTACCCGTTTTCACATCGAATGGTATAAAAAAGATCCTGAACCTCAACACATATTGCCCGTCATCAATAACAAACCTTAATTTAATAAGCAAAGGTATTTTAACATAATAAAGTCCTTCACCCGAATCAACATATATGATCAATGGGGCAAACAACAACCAAACGATCAAAAAAAATAAAACAGCAAGTATAATGTATAATATAATCACAACTCTAAGTTAGTAAAATTACTTTATTAATATAAACCGCGATCAAAATTATGTTATTCATTGTTATTAATGCGAATCAAGGGTTGAAACAGGCTTTTTTTACCACAATTTTTATTTTACCCACCCCCCTGGCCCCATCGCCGTCAGGTGAAAAGGCGTTGGGAATGAAGCATTTTTTATATACGATTCTGTATTCTGTGTGTACAATTTACAATGTGATTTCAAATTTATAATTGACAATTAACAATATGATCTGAAATTGACAATTGAAAATTGACAATTCTTTAATTGACGGCTATAGGAGGCTGGGGGTGGATAACAACTTAATAACTATCAATAACCCCATCTTGCAGTAAAGCTTAAGACATAACCAATAATCCAATAACCCAATAACAACCTTTTTATCAGTCGTTTACTATCGACTGATCAGATCCTCAATTTTTACTACTTTTGACACTTTTCAAACAGTATCTTTTTAAAATTATGAAATATTTCATTCTGTTCCTGAAAGGAATTGCAATGGGAGCTGCCAATGTTATCCCAGGTGTATCCGGCGGCACCATCGCCCTGATCACTATGATATTCGAAAGGCTCATCAATGCGATCAAATCATTTAATTTCCATGCCTTAAAATTACTGATAAAAGGTGATTTCAGAGAATTTGTAAAATACACTGACCTATATTTCCTTCTTGCTGTATTTACCGGTATAGTGATTGCAATTGTTAGTCTGGCAAAATTATTTGATTACCTGTTCACTTTTTATCCTGTATATATTTGGTCATACTTCTTCGGGTTGGTACTTGCCTCTGTTTATTTTGTGGGTAAACGCATCACACGAATAACAGCAAGTGTGATAATAACATTTATCATTGGGGCAGGAATTGCGGTTATCATCTCAATACTAAACCCGGCCACCGAGAATGACAATTTCTTTTATCTTTTGATATGCGGTGTGGTTGCCATCTGCAGCATGATCCTCCCCGGCCTCTCTGGTTCTTTCATCCTTTTCATCATGGGAAATTACAAACTGGTGGCAATAGACGCAGTCAATGAACGTGACCTTCATATTCTTATTCCTGTTTTAATAGGAGCCATTGGTGGGTTGATCGCTTTTTCACATATACTATCGTGGGTCTTTAGAAAATTCAGGAATGAGACCATCTCTATTCTGACCGGATTCATTTTGGGATCTTTAAGCATTTTGTGGCCCTGGCAACAAAAGATCTTTCTGACCGACGGCCTTGGAGAGATTATTATGAAAAACGGAGAGCCCATTGTTGCCAGGTATGAACGATTTATTCCTGCTTCTTTTAACAGCGAGGTTTGGTTTGCTATCCTGTTTATTGTAATTGGGATAGTAAGCATCTGGGCTATTGAAATATCTGCCGAAAGAAAAAGCTGATGAAAATATACGGACTAATCGGTAAACCGCTTTCACATTCGTTATCGGCAGAATATTTTAGTCAAAAATTTCTCAGGGAAAAAATCACCGGCGTAGTATATAAATCTTTCCCACTTGAAAACATCAATTACTTACCAACACTTATAAAAGAACAACCTGACCTGAAAGGATTGAATGTTACCATCCCTTATAAGCAATCGGTAATTCCATTTCTGGATGATATTGATGAAGAGGCGGAAGCAGTTGGAGCCATTAACACTATTAAATTCCTTTATTCTCCAAAATGGAAAAAACTTAAGGGATTCAACACTGACATTGCCGGTTTTGAATACTCCTTAAAACCCTTACTTAATCCGAACATAAATAAAACCCTGGTTTTGGGTACCGGAGGTGCATCACGTGCGGTTGCTCATGTCCTGAAAAAACTGGATATTTCATTTTATCTGGTTTCAAGGAATCCAACCGGAACCGGACAGATTGGCTACAGTGAAATAGATCAATCAATTATGCGAAACTATAAGCTGATCATCAATACAACACCCTTAGGCATGTATCCTTATCATGATCAATTCCCGGAAATTCCATACGAACATCTTACTTCCGGTCATCTTCTTTATGATCTTATTTATTCCCCATCTGAAACATTGTTTTTACAGAAAGGCCAAAAAATGAACGCCGCAATAAAAAACGGGATGGAGATGTTTCACATCCAGGCTGAAGCTTCATGGAAGATTTGGAATGAATAGGGAAAAGGGGAAAGTGAAACGTGAAAAGGGTTGAGGGTTGCATCACTGATCACTGATCACTGGTCACTGGTTCACTGGTCACTCGTCACTGGTTCTCTTCACCTCAATGGTAAAATTGGTTGCCAGTGCAGCAATAGCTCCAACGGCTGCCAATATCGGGGCAATCAATGCGCCAACAATGGCCACATTAACCGGAATCTCAACATACGTTACTCCTTTTTCATTTTTAATGATAATACGATTAACATTACCTTCATGGATCAGTTGCTTAACTTTTTTCAGTAAATCTTCTCCTTTTACTTTAAATTCATTTTTCATGATATTATTTCTTTTGAGTAAATTGTTTTTAAATCATTAAGCAATGCCCAACGAGTAGTAAAAGTTTGCGGCGATGCCGCAAACTTTAAAAAACATTAATCCATTTCAACAATGATCCTGCCGATTATCTTTCCTTGCAATATTTTATCGATATACGGATTTAGCTCTCCAGGCTTGACAAATTTTGCTATCTGATCCAGTTTATCTGTTTTCCATTCTCCGGCAAGTTTTTGCCACAGCTCTTTTCTCAATGGCATCGGGCAGGTTGCCGAATCAATACCAAGCAAGTTAACACCGTTCAAAATAAATGGGAATACCGTTGTTTCGAGCTTATATGATAAAACGTTTCCACATGATGCTATATTACCATGTCTTGCACAGGCTTTCAAAAGCGTTGCCAGAACATTACCACCAACAGTATCAAATGCCCCTGCCCATTGACATTTGAGCAATGGTCTGCCTGATTGGTCATCCACTGCTTCCCTGTCAATGATCCTGCTGGCACCAATATTCTCAAGATAAACATGAGCATCCGTTTTGCCAGTAGAAGCAATAACATCAAATCCAATCCTATTAAGGATAGTAACAGCCAAACTTCCCACTCCTCCGGAAGCACCTGTAACCACAACCTCTCCATCTCCGGGATCTTGTCCCATCTGCAACATTTTATGGATACCCAGTGATGCTGTAAATCCGGCAGTGCCATATATCATGCATTCCTTCAAGGTTAGATCCTGAGGTTTCGGCACTATCCATTCGCCAGGAACACGGATATATTCTCCCAAACCACCATCAGTATTCATTCCCAGGTCATATCCTGTAACAAGTACTTCATCTCCGGGCTTTATTAACTCATTCCTGCTTTCTTCCACAACACCTGAAGCATCAATACCTGGGGTATGAGGATAATGTTTTGTTACCCCCTTATTTCCTGTTGCTGAAAGCGCATCCTTGTAATTTAAACCGGAATACCTGACCCTGATCAATACATCATTATCCGGCAAATCCATAATTTCCTTTCTTTCAAACTCCTTTACAAACACCCGGTCATCTTTCTCCCTGACAACCAACGCTTTGAATAATTTAGACTTCATAGAGCACTATTTTTAAAATTTAAGTATTAAGGGTGTATATAAAAAGGCACAAAGGCTAATGAAACACGCTGGTTTTCAAGAATTTCAAAAACTCCGGCCTTTTATTAACTATTACCCGAAGCTGGTCATCTGTAAGAATACGTTCCCATATTAATTCTCAGTTACCCCGAAATGATATCGAGCGGTTTGTAAATTTCCTAATTCCTTCAAACATAATCCACATAACAATTATTATCAGTACAAAAATATTGATAAATTTGTATAATAATTACTAATTTTTATTTAGTCCCATTAACTTCTTCAATATGAAAAAGATACTTATACCAGTTGATTTTTCTGACAATACAGATAGTGTTTGTCAATACGCCCTACAAATTGCCAGAAAGTCACCTTCGGAAATCATGTTATTCCATGCATTTTTCGATCAGGTCATCATTACTGATGGTGGATTTCCTACCGGTATTGATACAGAATCCATGATCAATGAGCAACTCCTGCAAGACATAAAATCCAGGGCTAAGGCAGATATTCTCGAATTACAGAAAAATATATTAGATCAGGTTAAAGATGAGGGAATTAAAAATATTAAAATAATATATACCCTTGAAGGTGGTGAGCCTGAAAATGAGATCATAGGATTTGCAAAGACATACCAGCCTGATATGATTGTAATGGGTGCCAGCGGAAGTGGTAAAAAAGACTTTCTGCAAGGCAGCGTTTCTAAAAAAGTCATGAACAATATGAAAATACCTGTATTTGCAGTACCTAAACTCGAACAGATCCCTCCTGTTAAAGAAATTATGTATACTACAGAGTTCATTAATGACGACGTGGCAGCTTTGAAAAAAATATTTGAACTGTTAAAACCTTTTGATATCAGGATTTATTGCTTGCATATACTTATTGGTAAGAAAATTGATGAAGTCGAATCACTAATGAAAAAAGTAATGGATCAGTTTGCAAACGAGGAAAGAAACGGCGTAATTCAATTCACGCTTAAGGAAGAAACTGATATTCAAGAAGACATTAATAACTTCATCAAGGCTAACAATATCAACCTGATATCATTCATTCCTCATAAACGCAGCTTATTCCATATACTTTTTAAGCATACAATAACCAAAAAGGACCTGTTGCAGTTCAATATGCCTTTGTTGGCAATACATGTTTAATTAGTCAACAGTTGACAGTCGGCAGTCGACAGTCAGATATCAGCTATGAATAATCAGTTGTTCGTCCAATACGCTAATAACCAATATGCTACAGTAATTTTTGTTTTTAACCGCACAAGAGGTTAAAGTTATTTTAACAATAACCGTATCTTTGGGTGATTTAACTGCACTGAATCATAATATTTCCATGAAGCTGTCGGTCATCATAGTTAACTATAATGTAAAGCACTTTCTCGAACAATGTCTGTTATCTGTCAGAAAAGCCATTAAAGAGATGACTGTTGAGGTCTTTGTTGTGGATAATAATTCGGTGGATGGTTCTGTCAGGATGATCCGGCAGAAATTTCCGGAAGTTCACCTCATTGCTAACAAAGAAAACAAAGGATTCTCAATGGCCAACAACCAGGGCATCAGGAAATCCAAAGGGGAATATGTTTTACTATTAAATCCCGATACTGTTGTTGAAGACGACACCTTCAGAAAGATCATCTCTTTTATGGATGAACATCCCGAGGCAGGTGGCTTGGGTGTTAAGATGATAAATGGAAAAGGCAATTTCCTTCCTGAATCAAAACGGGGACTTCCAACCCCTGACGTTGCTTTTTACAAAATTTTCGGTTTATCCGGATTATTTCCCAGATCAAAGACATTTGGAAAGTATCACCTCGGATTTCTTGACAAAGATCAGGTTCATCAGGTAGATATAC
>JAUWGC010000119.1 GCA_030606625.1 Bacteroidales bacterium
AATAATGACACCTCTTTTCAACTTTCAAACAGGGGGAATTTGGTAGCCGTTGTTAGTGATTCAACCCGTGTTCTTGGTGATGGCGATTGTACACCTCCCGGTGGATTAGGAGTAATGGAAGGTAAGTCATTTCTGATGAAATATCTCGGTGGCGTTGATGCAGTTGCACTTTGTATTGACAGTAAAAATGAAAAAGGTGAAAACGACCCTGAAAAGATTATCGAGTTTGTAAAAATGGTTCAGCCAAGTTTTGGAGCTATTAATCTTGAAGATATTTCCCAGCCGAATTGTTATAAAGTTCTCGACACTTTACGTGAAGAATGTGATATTCCCGTTTGGCACGATGATGCACAGGGAACAGCTTGTGTAACTCTTGCAGGATTATTAAATGCTTTAAAACTTGCTAATAAAAAAATATCCGACGTAAAAATTGTTATGCTTGGAGCAGGTGCATCCAATACTACAATTGCAAGACTTTTAATTACTGATGGTGCTGATCCTAAGAAAATGATCATTTTTGATACAAAAGGTTCGCTAAATACCGACAGGGAAGACCTGAAATCTGATAAAAGATTTTACCGCAAATGGGAACTTTGTCAATCAACAAATCCTGATAAAATTCCAAGCTTTGATGAAGCAGTGAAAGGTGCTGATGTTCTGATAGCATTATCAAAACCAGGACCTGATACAGTAAAACCTGAATGGATAAGTGCTATGGCAGATAAATCTATTGTTTTTACCTGTGCAAATCCTGTCCCTGAAATTTATCCTTATGCAGCTAAGGAAGCAGGTGCTTATATTGTTGCAACAGGACGTGGAGATTTTCCTAACCAGGTTAACAATTCTCTTGGGTTCCCCGGCATCCTTAAAGGAGCTTTAATAGTCAGAGCAAAGAAAATTACCGATAATATGGCAATAGCTGCTGCCCATTCACTTGCCGATTATGCAGAAAAACGAGGTATAGATCCTGATAACATTGTCCCGACTATGGACGAAGCTGATGTATTTCCTGTTGAGTCTGCCGATGTTGCTATGCAGGCAATAAAAGATGGTGTCGCAAGAATTGAAATGACCTGGGACGAAATTTATGAAATTGCTAAACGTGATATTAAATATTCCAGAGATCTGACCAATAAATTAACCGAAATCGGTTTTATTAAACCTGCTCCCCGGGAAATGCTGCAGGAAGCATTGAATTGGGCAATTGAACAGGTTGTCTGATTTTTTAAAGCCCTGCGGCCTGGCTCAATGATATGGAGTTTGTTAAAGAATTGCTTAATACATAATATGATATATGGTTAAAAAAACAAATAGCGATCATGCCTTTATTTTAAATAAAGCACAAGCCTATTGCGGCTACCAGGAAAGATGTATTTTCGATATAAGTAATAAGCTGAAAGAATGGAAAGTACAACAGGAAATTGCTGAAAAAATCATCGGTCAATTGATAAATGATGATTTTATAAACGAGGAAAGGTATGCCGGTATATTTGCAGGAAGTAAATTCAGGATCAATAAATGGGGCAGGAATAAGATCATTTACGAGTTGAAAAGGAAAAAGATCCCCGACCTGATCATTCAAATCGGACTGGAGGAAATAGAAGATGAAGAATATATCAATACTCTTAAAGAGATCCTGTCTAAAAAGAGCTTTCTGCTTAAAGAGCCAGATCCCCGGAAACATAAGCGGAAATTGGCAAATTACGCTATATCCAAAGGTTTCAGGTCTCAACTTGTCTGGGATGCGATAGAAGGAAACCTATGATCGAAAATAAAATATTATTTTTGCCTTTTTCTTTAACCAGGCAGCCTGCTGCTTTCAGCAGGAAGCAGTTTTAATAATAACACAATTTTATAATCATGGTTACACCGGAAGAAATTAAAGACACTGGTAAAAGGCTTGAGGCCTTGAGGAGGTATCTTTGACATTGACAAGAAGCTTTCCCAGATTGCCGAAGAAGAAAAACTTACACAGGAACCAAATTTCTGGCAGGATCACAAAACAGCAGAAAAGATTCTCAAAAAGATAAAGGAAAAGAAAAACTGGACAGAAGCCTATCAAAATGCTTTGACCAGTTTTGAGGATCTCAAGGTGATCCATGAGTTTTTCCTTGAGGACGAAGCTACAGAAAAGGAACTGGATGAGCAATACAGGTACACTTTAAATATCATTGAGGACCTTGAATTCAGGAACATGCTCAGTGGAGAGGAGGATAAACTGGGAGCCATCCTTGAGATCAACGCAGGTGCCGGTGGTACTGAAAGTCAGGATTGGGCCGAAATGTTAATGCGAATGTATTACCGGTGGGGTGAACTCAATGATTATAAGGTTAAGGAACTGGATATGAATGAAGGAGATGTGGCAGGAGTTAAAAAAGTATCACTGGAGTTTGAAGGAGATTTTGCCTTTGGATATCTTAAGGGAGAGAATGGAGTACACCGCCTTGTGAGATTATCTCCTTTTGATTCGGCAAATAAGAGGCATACATCTTTTGCATCGGTATATGTCTATCCTGTCATTGATGATAATATTGAAATTCAGGTGATCCCTGCGGATATCACATGGGATACTTTCCGTTCCAGCGGGCCCGGTGGCCAGAATGTAAATAAAGTTGAAACAGCAGTCCGCCTGAAACACGAACCTACCGGGATCATCATTGAATGCCAGGAAACGCGCTCACAATCACAGAACAGGGAAAAAGCCATCAGGATGCTCAAATCACAGCTATATGAAATAGAACTGCGAAAGAAAAAAGAAGCCCAGGCGGAAATTGAAGATAGTAAAAGGAAGATCGAATGGGGCTCACAGATACGTTCTTATGTGATGCATCCCTACAAGATGGTAAAGGATTTACGTACTAATTTTAAAACTTCCAATGTGCAGGCTGTGATGGATGGAGACCTGAATGGTTTCATAAAAGCTTATCTGATGGAATTTGGAAATAGTTAAAACCAATAATTGTTATATAGCATATAACCCATAATAAAAAAATTTAAAACCATAAAATTATAATAGGATGAAAACAAGAATTGAAAAAGACACGATGGGAAATGTTGAGGTTCCCGCCGATAAATACTGGGGAGCCCAGACTCAACGCTCTAAGGAAAATTTTAAAATTGGTCCGGAAGGCTCCATGCCAATTGAGATCATCGAGGCATTTGCCTATTTGAAAAAGGCCGCAGCACTGGCAAACAACGAATTGGGAGTATTACCGGATGATAAAACCCGCTTGATCTCACAAGTGTGTGATGAGATCATTGAAGGTAAACTGGATGACAATTTTCCTTTGGTGATATGGCAAACAGGCTCAGGCACGCAATCCAACATGAATGCCAATGAGGTAATTGCCAACCGGGCCCATGTTTTGCGGGGAGAAAAACTTGGCGAGGGAAAGCGTTTCATCCATCCAAATGATGATGTAAATAAGTCACAGTCATCTAATGATACTTTTCCAACTGCGATGCACATTGCAGGCTATAAGATGATCGTTGAGAAAACCATCCCGGGAATAGAAAAGTTACGCAACACTTTAGAAAAAAAAGCATCTGAATTCAAAAATATGGTCAAAACAGGACGCACTCATTTAATGGATGCAACACCATTGACGTTAGGCCAGGAATTTTCCGGGTATGTATCTCAGCTCGACCATGGAATAAAAGCTCTTAAAAGTACTTTACCTCACCTGACGGAATTGGCACTGGGTGGAACGGCTGTAGGAACAGGATTGAACACACCGGCCGGTTACGATGAGCTTGTTGCCGGAAAGATTGCGGAACTAACAGGTTTTTCTTTCATTACAGCAGAAAACAAATTTGAATCCCTGTCGGCACATGATGCCATTGTTGAAGCTTCCGGTGCATTAAAAACTTTGGCTGTCAGCCTGATGCATATTGCAAATAATATCCGCCTGCTGGCTTCAGGGCCACGATGCGGTATCGGTGAGATCATGCTTCCTGCCAATGAGCCCGGATCCTCTATCATGCCGGGTAAAGTTAATCCAACCCAATGTGAAGCACTGACAATGGTTTGTGCTCAGGTTATTGGAAATGATACAGCCATTGCAGTCGGTGGAACACATGGCCATTTTCAGTTGAATGTTTTTAAACCGGTCATGATCTATAATCTCCTGATGTCTGCCAGATTGCTTGGTGAGGCATGCGTATCATTCAATGACCGTTGTGCATACGGTATAGAACCAAACCTGCCGGACATTAAAAAGAACCTGGAAAATTCACTGATGCTTGTAACAGCCCTGAATCCCCACATCGGTTATGAGAACGCTGCAAAAATTGCAAAAAAAGCTCATGCTGAAGGTAAAACCCTCAAGGAAACGGCACTGGAGCTGGGCCTCCTGACAGAAGAACAATTTGATGAATTGGTTGACCCGGGCAAAATGTTAGGGCCTAAGTAGAGTTTGCTTCAAGTCCTTATTTTTGTATTTTTGATTTATGGATACGATAAAAAAGAAAATCGAAGAACTTGCAAAAGAATATTTTCAGGATATTGTTGCGGTAAGAAGGGAAATTCATGCTATTCCGGAACTTGCATTCGAAGAATTTAAAACTTCTGAATACCTTTCATCGAAACTAAAGGCATATAATATCCCTTTTCAGAAAGGTATTGCAAAAACAGGAATTGTCGGACTTATTAAAGGGAAAAACCCGGATTCGAAAAATGTTGCACTTCGTGCTGATATGGATGCTTTACCGATATTGGAACGCAATGACGTAGAATACAAGTCGGTCAACCATGGAGTGATGCATGCCTGCGGCCATGATGTGCACATGGCCTGCTTGTTGGGAACGGCAAGAATACTCAATAGTTTAAAAGATCATTTTGAAGGAAGTGTAAAACTGATCTTCCAGCCTTCTGAGGAAAAGTATCCGGGTGGCGCCAAAGTGATGATCGAAGAAGGAGTTTTAAAAAATCCCAAACCCGAAGCCATTTTTGGGCAACATGTATGTCCTGAGCTTGATGTTGGTAAAGTAGGAGTGAAAAGCGGGGTGTATATGGCATCAACTGATGAAATTTATCTTACCGTTAAAGGAAAAGGTGGTCATGCTGCCATGCCTGATATGGTTGTTGATCCTGTTCTTATTGCTTCACATATTATTATTTCCCTGCAACAGATTGTCAGCAGGCATGCAAAACCCACCGTGCCCACTGTGGTCTCTTTCGGTAAAATTTGTTCAGAAGGAAAGACAAATGTAATACCTGACATAGTTAAAATAGAAGGCATTATTCGAACATTCGATGAAGGATGGAGAAATGAGGTTAAGCAAAGAATCACAAAGATAGCCCGGTTAACAGCAGAAGGAATGGGTGGTTCATGTGAAGTGGTTATTGACAAGGGATATCCTTATTTGGTTAATGATGAAATCCTGACTGAAAGAACAATATCATATGCCATGGATTATCTTGGAAAGGAAAATGTTGTTGACCTTGATAAAAGGATGACAGCAGAGGATTTTGCCTACTATGCCCAGGTCATTCCCGGTTGTTACTACAGGCTGGGTATCAGAAATATACCTACTGGTATTGATTCTAACCTACATAGTTCCACTTTTGATGTTGATGAAAAAAGTCTTGAGACAGGCATGGGATTAATGGCCTGGATTGCTTTCAGCGAATTGATAAATAAGTAAAAATATCCGGTATTAAACGCATTTGCTTTTTTTTGATTTAATAATTGATTTGCCAGGAATATGAAAGTCAATAATATAAATTACCGTACCGTATGGATGGAAGGTGATACCGTTTATATGATCGATCAGAATATACTCCCCTTTGATTTTTTTATATATACAGCTAAAGGTTATAAAGATACTTGTTATGCTATTAGTACAATGATTATCAGGGGGGCTGGTGCCATCGGGGCCGCGGCGGGTTTTGCGATGGCCCAGGCTTTTCTGCAGGCACCAAAAGGCAAACCTGAAGAATTTGTAAAGAAAGCAAGATCAGATATTGAATCAACCAGGCCGACTGCCCGTAACCTTTTCTATGCCACAGAAAGGGTTTTCAATGCAGGAACAGGATCAGCAGAAGCTGCAGTAATAGAAGCACAGCAAATTGCAGATGAAGATGCACAAGATTCCAAAAATATTGGTAAATATGGTAATGAACTGATAAAAGACGGATATGCCATTGAAACTCACTGCAATGCCGGATGGCTTGCTTTTGTTGATCATGGTACGGCATTGTCTCCCATCTATTCGGCGCATCAAAGTGGTAAAAAAATATTTGTTTATGTTGATGAAACAAGGCCACGGAATCAGGGAGCAAAACTTACTGCATGGGAACTAAAGAATGAAGGCATACCCCATGTTATTATCCCGGATAATGCAGGTGCCTGCCTGATGTCAGCAGGTAAGATTAACCTGGTTATCGTTGGCGCAGACAGGATTGCGGCAAATGGTGATACTGCCAATAAAATAGGAACCCTTGAAAAGGCGGTCGTTGCAAAAAATTATAATATCCCTTTTTATGTTGCTGCTCCGACAACAACTTTTGACTTGAAATGCAGTGAGGGAAGTGAAATTATTATTGAGCAAAGAGATAAGGAGGAGGTGTTGTATCAGACAGGAATGAATGAGGAAGGTAAAATTCAAACCGTTATGGTGAGCTCACCTGGCTCGGAAGCTCTGAACTTAGCGTTTGATGTTACCCCGGCAAAA
>JAUWGC010000047.1 GCA_030606625.1 Bacteroidales bacterium
CATCATCATTTACACATGCATATTTGGAATTCCAGTTTGGAATCTGCCAGTTAGGGCTGGAGCCGTTGGTTGTGTCGAACCATCCAATGCCATTTGACAGAGCCAGCCAACCTGCAGGAGGGAAGGTGTCGTTTTCAAAATTTTCCCTGAGGGCAGTGATCCTGGGATAATCCCAATAGGCCCAGGAAGTCAGGGGATCCACGTAAAGGTTCTCCGGAGGTAATATCAATTCATTCATTATGATAGTGATCGTTGAATCACTGGTTATTGATATACTATCCATCTGTACAACATCGAAGGCCGGATTTGATGGCCAGTTCCACCATTCCACAATGTATTCGGTACTGTCATCGCTTACAGTAGCATTAACTATCAATGAATCATCAGACTGGAGCAAGATAGATTGTGAAGGTAAAGATTGGTCAGGATTTATTACTTGTGAGTTGTTCCCGGTCAGTATGCCGGTTTGCCCAATAGAATTTATAGATAACCATAGTAAGATGGTTAATAAAGGAACCCGATAATTATGCATATCACCTTGAATTAGCTGTATTAAATAAAAGACAACTTTAAATATATAATGGTTGTCAGGATGTTAAGAAATTGTTTGATATTATGGTTATTAGTGAAATGTGAAATGTGAAAAGTGAAAGGTGAAATGGTATGATAATATGCCGTTATTTAGTTAAGTAAAATTTAAGTTCGATAGTCGTTTTGCCGTTAGCCGTTAGTCAACTGTTCAACTACTCTCTACTCCCTACCTCCCTACTCCCTACTCCCCACTTCCTTCTTCCTACTCCTTACTTCCTACTTGTCACTGATCACTGGTCACTGGTCACTGATTTGCATTGAAGTTTCTGTATATGGAATAAAATAGCAAGAAAAATATTAACTTTGTGCCCTTAAAATGTTTTATTTATATGTTTGAAGGTTTAAGTGAAAAGCTGGAAAGATCGTTTGCGATCCTCAAGGGGCATGGCCACATTACAGAGATCAATGTGGCAGAAACGATGAAGGAAATCCGTCGTGCCTTGTTGGATGCAGATGTCAGCTATAAGATTGCAAAGCAGTTTACTGATGAGGTAAAGGAGAAGGCATTGGGACAGAATGTGCTTACCGCTGTTTCTCCTTCTCAGCTCATAGTGAAGATCGTGCGGGATAGTATGGCGGAACTCATGGGAAGCCAGAAAGAGGATATCAACCTTAAAGGTAAACCCACTATCATCCTGATTGCCGGATTGCAGGGTTCCGGTAAAACTACATTCTCTGCAAAATTAGCCAGTTACCTGAAGAAGAAAGGAAAACATCCTATGATGGTTGCGTGCGACATATACCGTCCTGCAGCTATTGAACAGTTGAAAGTTCTTGGAGAGCAAGTTGGTGTTGAAGTATACACGGAAGAAGAAAACAAAGAACCTGTCAGGATTGCCAAACGATCTGTTGCTTATGCAAAGGATAAAGGTTATGATGTGGTCATTGTGGATATAGCCGGCCGGCTGGCTATCGATAATGAGATGATGAATGAGATATCAGCCATTAAAGAAACTGTCAAACCACAGGAAACCCTTTTTGTAGTGGATTCTATGACAGGCCAGGATGCTGTGAATACTGCCAAGACTTTCAATGACAGACTTGATTATGAAGGTGTTGTCCTTACCAAGCTGGATGGTGATACCCGTGGTGGCGCTGCGCTGACTATCAAAGCCGTTGTCAATAAGCCCATCAAATTTGTCAGTATTGGTGAAAATATGGATGCTATCGACGTTTTTCATCCTGACCGCATGTCTGACAGGATCCTTGGAATGGGTGATATAGTTTCATTTGTTGAAAAGGCACAGGAACAGTTCGATGAGAAAGAAGCCCAGAAACTGCAAAAAAGAATTGCCAAAAACCAGTTTGACTTTAATGATTTTCTGAAACAGATCAAACAGATCAAAAAGATGGGTAATGTTAAAGACCTGGCCGGGATGATTCCTGGGATGGGTAAGGCATTGAAGGATACTGAGATCGATGATGACGCCTTTAAAAGCATTGAAGCCATAATTCATTCAATGACACCTTTTGAAAGAGAAAATCCGGATGTTATGAATGGCAGTCGCAGAAAAAGGATTGCATTGGGAAGTGGCACGGATGTACCGGAAGTAAACCGCCTTATAAAACAATTTTCTGAAACCAGCAGGATGATGAGAATGATGACCAGCGGTGGGGGAAGAAAAATGCTTCAAACAATGCGTAATATGAAAAATATGCCGAATAGGATGAAACATTAAAATAAATTGTAATGGCATTGATCGATGGTAATAAGATTGCCGGTAAAATTAAGGAAGAGATCAGGAAGGAAGTTGCAGCAATGATGGATGCAGGTAAAAACTCTCCACATCTTGCTGCCATTCTTATCGGTGATGATCCGGCAAGTCATACATATGTGGCATACAAGGAAAAGGATTGCAAGGCGGCAGGGATAATTTCATCCATCTATAAAAAATCTGATAAGATAAAAGAAGAAGAACTTTTCGAGATCATTGATTTTATCAATAATGATGATGAAATAGATGGTTTGATCGTTCAATTGCCGTTGCCGGATCATATTTCAGAACAAAAAGTAATCCAGAGGATCAATCCGGCCAAGGATGTTGATGGATTTCACCCGTTAAATATCGGTAAGATGATACTAAACCTGCCAACATATTTTCCGGCAACACCTTATGGTATTATACAGTTATTGGAGAAGTATAATATCGAAACCGAAGGAAAAAATTGTGTTGTACTTGGCAGAAGCAATATTGTTGGTACGCCGGTTAGCATCCTGTTATCCAGGAAAACCAATCCAGGTAATTGTACTGTTACAATTTGCCACAGCAGGACCAGGGAGCTGAAGAAAATAGCTGCAAATGCTGACATTCTTATTGCAGCCATTGGCAAGCCCGGATATGTTACAGCTGATATGGTGAAAAATAATGCTGTTGTGATTGATGTTGGAATACACCGTGTTAGGTCATCAAAAACAAATTCAGGCTATAATCTGGTGGGGGATGTGAAATTTGATGAAGTTTCAAAGAAATGCTCATATATCACTCCGGTCCCTGGTGGTGTCGGACCCATGACCAGGATTGCACTTTTACAGAATACCCTTAAAGCAGCAAAAAAAATAATTTATCCCGAAGGTTATACGTTGTCAAAGTAGAAACTGGGAATCAACATATCATTGGAAAAAGATAAAATACATCAATTGGAAGAAGGGAAGGCCTTGCCCGTAATGGAAGAGTTTTACAGCATCCAGGGCGAAGGAAAACATACTGGCAAAGCAGCTTATTTTATACGAATTGGTGGTTGTGATATAGGATGCCTATGGTGTGATGTCAAGGAATCCTGGGATGCAAGTATCCATCCTCTTATCAACGTTGATGATCTTGTTAACAGGGTTGAACAATGCCCGGCGAAAGGCGTTGTTCTTACGGGAGGCGAACCTTTGATGTACAATGTTGTTTATCTGTGTAGTCTGCTTAAGGAAAGAAAGATCAAAATTTATCTTGAAACATCAGGTGCCTATCCCCTTAATGGTGAATTTGACTGGATTTGCCTTTCGCCAAAAAGAAACAGTCCTACGGACATAAGTGTGATAAATAAGGCAAATGAATTGAAATTTATCATTGAAAAAAAGAATGATCTTGAATTAGCTGAGGAATATGCAGATAAAATGCCATCCGGTTGTTTACTGTATTTACAGCCCGAATGGAGCAGAAGTAAGGAAATTATACCTGTGATAGTTGATTATATACTGGGTCACCCCAAATGGCAAATATCAATTCAGAGTCATAAATACATGAAAATACCATAATATTTTGGCAATGAATAACAGGAATTTTATTTTGTTATTTTCGACTATACTTATAACCTTGATTATTTGTTTCCAGGAAAAAAATGGTCTGGCTCAGGTCCTGAATGATTCCGAACTCACAACTTCTCAAAAAGCATTAAAATGGTATAAAAAAGCTATTGCTTATTATCAAAGAAACGATCTTGATAATGCTGAAAAGTATTGTAAAAGATCCATACCGCATGATTCCGTTTTTATCCTTCCATATTTACTACTTGGGGATATATATGCCGATAAAGAATTACCCGTTGAAAGCATAAAGACTTATAAGAAATATATTCGTATAAATCCGGAATTTTCACCACTGCCTTATTATTTTCTTGCGAAAGCTGAATTTTCCCTGCACATATACAATGAAGCATATATACACTTCAACAAGTTTCTTGAGTGGGATAATACAAACCACGTTTGGGTTTCAGAAGCACAAAAACTGGCTGAGATTTGTAGTTTCCGAATCATTTACTGTGAAAATCCTGTAATTTTTCAACCTGTGAACCTTGGTGAAAATGTGAACACCGCAAATGATGAATACGTGAATTCAGTAACCACCGATGAACAAAAATTGATCTTAACCAGAAAAACACCTGTACAGGAGGAAAAAGGTATTTATTCTGAAAGTGTATATGTTTCGCTTAACCGGGATGGGACCTGGCAAAATGCATATGAACTGGATGCCGGTCTTAATGCCTATGGTAATATTGGTGCTATTTCACTTTCACCAGACGGGATGTATATGTTCTTTACTGCCTGCTATACTCCGAATGGGTATGGCAGTTGTGATATTTATTGTTTAAAACGAAATGGAGATAAATGGACAACACCGAAAAATCTTGGCCCTGTAATCAATTCGGGAGGATGGGAATCCCAGCCGTCTTTTTCATCAAATGGCAGGACATTGTATTTTGCCAGCAGGAGGCCAGGTGGTTATGGGAGTTCTGATATTTGGAGGTCAGAACTCTTGTCAAATGGTAAATGGAGTAAACCTGTAAATTTAGGTGATTTTATCAATACTTCTGAAGCAGAAATGGCACCGTTCATTCATCCTGATGACCAAACTCTGTATTTTTCATCTGAAGGCCATCCGGGCATGGGGGGATTTGACATTTTTATATCAAGAAAAGATATAAATGGTAACTGGCAGCAACCGGTCAATATTGGTTATCCTATCAATACACATTCGGATGAGATCAATATTATTGTAAATGCCGATGGGGGAGAAGCATATATTTCTTCTGACAAGCTGGGAGGACATGGAAATTATGATATTTATAAGTTCAGCATAACAAAAGAAATACGGCCGCAGAGGGTAACATATTTAGAAGGGAAAGTTTTTGATAAGGAAACCGGAAAATCACTTGATGCCATTTTTGAATTGATCAATCTTCAAAACGGTAATGTTGTGGTAAAATCAACGGCTGATGCTAATGACGGAAAATTTCTTGTTTGCCTTCCGGCAAACAGGGAATATGTCCTGAATGTCTCTAAGGCAGGATACCTGTTTCATTCTGATAACTTTAACCTGACCGGTGAACATTCAGCATCAAAACCATTCATCAAAGATATTCCAATGAAACCGATCCGTAAAGGAGAATCTGTTATTCTGCAAAACATATTTTTTGAAACAGATAAATACCTGTTAAAGGAAAAGTCGAAGATTGAGCTTCGGAAATTGGCGGATTTTCTTGATCAATATCCTGATTTAAGGATTGAAATTGAGGGACATACTGATAATGTTGGTACGGAAGCATATAATATTGTACTCTCAGAAAAACGTGCATTATCAGTATATCAATACCTTATTGATCATGGTATTTTTTCAGATCGCCTCACTTATAAAGGATATGGTTATTCGCATTCTGTTGATTCGAATGACACAGAAGAAGGCAGGTCAAGAAACCGCAGAACAGAGTTTAAAGTAATCGAAGATTGAAGGTTGAAGGTCATTCGGCTACACCTCACTCAGCTTTTCACTAATCACTAATCACTATCTACTAATTACTAATTACTTTTTTTTATCTTTGCACCCTGTTTTTTCAAAGGAAAAAGAGCTATGATAAATATAACTTTACCGGATAACTCTGTTAAGCAATTTGAAAAGGGTGTTACAGCACTGGACATTGCCAGGAGCATCAGTGAAGGACTTACCAGGAATGTATTGGCTGCAAAGGTGGATAATGAGGTCTGGGATGCAACCCGTCCTATTAACAGTGATGCCAGAGTGAAGTTATTGACATGGAATGATAAGGAAGGAAAAGCTGCTATGTGGCATTCCTCTGCACATTTGATGGCAGAAGCCATAGAACAACTTTTCCCTGGTGTTAAGTTTGGTATTGGGCCGGATATTGAAAATGGTTTTTATTATGATATTGATTTTGGTGAATACTCCATATCAGAAAATGATTTCAAAAAGATAGAAGACCGAATGCTTGAACTTGCCCGCCAAAAGCAAACATTTAAAAAGCGTGAGGTTTCGAAAAAAGATGCCATTGAATACTTTACAAAAAAAGGTGATGAATATAAACTTGAATTGATTGAAGAACTTAAAGATGGTGATATAACCTTTTATGAGTCAGGAACCTTTACAGATTTGTGCCGTGGTCCTCACCTATCGGATACAAGTCCGATAAAAGCTATAAAGTTGCTGAATATTGCAGGTGCATACTGGCGGGGAAATGAAAACCGGAAACAGCTCACACGTATTTATGGTATTTCATTTCCAAAGCAGAAGGAGCTGACCGGGTTTCTGGAAATGCTGAAAGAAGCACAAAAACGCGATCACAGGAAGCTTGGTAAGGAACTTGAGATTTTTGCATTTTCTCAGAAAGTCGGGGCAGGCCTGCCTCTTTGGCTTCCCAAAGGTGCAGACCTGCGTGAAAGATTAGAGAATTTTTTAAAAAAAGTACAGAAAAAGGCAGGCTATCAGCAGGTCATTACACCACACATTGGCAAAGTTGAGTTATTTAAAATGTCCGGTCATTTTCAGAAATACGGAAAAGACTCCTTTCAGCCAATTTCAACACCAGTTGAAGGAGAGGAGTTCTTTCTAAAGCCTATGAATTGTCCGCATCATTGTGAAATATATAAAGTCAAACCCAGATCATATAAAGACCTGCCTTTGCGTATGGCTGAATTCGGAACGGTATATCGCTATGAACAAAGCGGCGAATTGCATGGTTTGACCAGGGTAAGAGGATTTACCCAGGATGATGCCCATATCTTCTGTACACCCGAACAGTTAAAGGATGAATTCAAAAGCGTGATCGATATTATCCTTTTGATATTCAAAGCTCTGGATTTTAAAGATTTTGAAACCCAGATTTCACTAAGAGATCCTAATGATAAAGAGAAATACATAGGCACAGATGAGAACTGGGAAAAATCGGAGAAGGCTATTCTGGAGGTTGCCAGGGAGCGTGGCCTGGATGCAGTTGTTATTGAAGGTGAAGCAGCGTTTTATGGTCCAAAGATGGACTTTATGGTAAAAGATGTCCTTGGCCGTCAATGGCAATTAGGAACTATACAGGTGGATTATAATTTACCCGACAGGTTTGAAATGGAATATGTTGGAAGTGACAATAAGAAACACCGGCCTATCATGATCCATCGTGCTCCATTTGGCAGTATGGAAAGGTTTGTGGCCATCCTTTTAGAACATTGTGCAGGAAAATTTCCATTGTGGCTTGCTCCGGAACAGGCTATTATTCTGCCAATCAGTGAAAAATATCATAATTATGCAAAAAAAGTTTTAAATTTGCTAAATAATTACGAAATTCGCGCCCTCATTGATGAAAGAAGTGAGAAAACAGGAAAAAAAATCCGGGATGCTGAAATGAATAAAATCCCATATATGTTGATTGTAGGAGAAAAAGAAGACAAAGAAGGTACTATTTCAGTGAGAAAACAAGGTGAAGGTGACCTTGGCGCATTTACCATAGAGAATTTTGCAGGAAAGATTGATGAGGAAATTATAAAAACCCTTGAATATTAATCTTTAACTAAAATATATAGGAGGAATAAACATAGCAAGATCAATCAGTAACAGAAACAGGTACGGTAGAAACATTAAGAAAAGAATAGACCTGCACAGGATCAATGATAGAATAAAATCTCCGGTTGTAAGGGTCGTGGGGGAAAATATTGATGTTGGAATTTTTAATATCAAAGAAGCACTGGCCATGGCTGATGATCATGGTCTTGATCTGGTGGAAATTTCGCCTAATGCTAATCCCCCGGTATGCAAGATTGTAGATTATAAAAAGTTTCTTTACGAGAAAAAGAAAAAATTAAAAGAAATCAAAGCCAAGACAGCTAAAGTTGTCATTAAAGAGATAAGGCTGGGACCGAATATTGATGATCATGACTTTAACTTCAAGTTAAAACATGCAATCAGGTTTTTACAGGACGGAGCAAAAGTAAAAGTGGATGTATTTTTTAAAGGCAGAATGATCATTTATAAGGAAAAGGGTGAGTATGTACTGCTAAGGTTTGCCAGGGAACTGGAGGAATATGGTAAGGTTGAACAATTACCAAAGCTTGAAGGTAAGAGAATGATCATGATCATCACACCTAAAAAGTAACAGATTTTAATAAAATCTAATAATACCAAATAGTAATGCCTAAGATGAAGACAAAATCCAGTGCAAAAAAAAGATTTTCTTTGACAGGCACCGGAAAAATTAAAAGAAAGCACGCATATAAAAGTCATATTTTAACAAAGAAGACAAAAAAACAAAAGCGGAATCTGACATACAAAACCATTGTTGATCCGGCTGATGATAAAAATGTGCGTAAAATGATAATAAAGTAAAAAATAAGAAGTTATGCCAAGATCAGTAAATTCAGCAGCTTCAAAGCAACGGCGAAAGAAAATCTTTAAACGGGTGAAAGGTCAGTTTGGCCGTAGAAAAAATGTAAGAACTGTTGCAATAAATGCTTATGAAAGAGGTTTGCAGTATGCTTACCGTGACCGGAGGGTGAAAAAAAGAAATTTCAGGGGTTTGTGGATTCAGAGAATCAATGCAGCAGCGAGGATACACGGCATGTCATATTCGGTTTTTATGGGTAAACTACATGAAAAGAATATCGAACTAAGCAGAAAAGTGCTGGCCGACCTTGCAATGAATAATCCTGAAGCTTTTAAAGCTATTGTTGATAAAGTGAAGTGAATAGATTCTTCCGGATCACCTGTCTGATTTTCCTAGAGTAGTCATCTTTCAATTCCATATTTCCTCATCCGTCTGTTGAGTGATTGCCATGTGATATTCAAAAAGTATGCTGCCATGGACTTGTTATGATTTGCTTTTCCCAATGCCTTGATGATGGTTTGTTTCTCGATGCTTTCAAGGTCAAGAGATTCGTCTGGTGTTCTTTGTAATCCTCCTATATCAGACCGGCCACTGAAGATCATTTCAAGATCATTCCAGTCAAGCCTGTCATTGTCACTTAATATCATTGCCCTTTCTACTAAGTTTTTCAATTCCCTTATATTTCCAGGGAAATTATAATTTCTTAACTTAATGGAAATTTCCGGATCAACTTCTTTGATGTGCTTGCCTAATTTTTCTGCAAAATGACCAGAGAAATGTTCAATCAACAATGGAATATCATTTTTTCTTTCTCTCAGCGGCGGGATATGAATGATAAATGATGTAAGCCGGTGATAAAGATCCAAACGGAATTTGTTTTTTTCAATCAGCTTTTCCAGGTCCTGGTTCGAAGCGGTAATTACCCTGACGTCAACAGATTGTTCTTTATGTGATCCAACTTTTTTTACTTTCTTTTCATCCAGTATTCTCAATAGCTTGGCCTGTTGATTCAAAGGCATGTCGCCTATCTCATCAAGAAAAAGGGTACCGTGATCCGCTATTTCGAAGCATCCAACCTTATCCTGGTCAGCACCGGTAAAGGAACCTTTCTTGTGCCCGAAAAATTCACTTTCGAAAAGTGATTCAGGTATAGCTGAACAATTAACCGTGTAAAAAAATTCATTTTTTCTCCTGCTTAAAAAATGGATGCCGCGTGCAACCAATTCCTTTCCTGTTCCGCTTTCACCGGTAATCAGTACAGTTGTGGGGTCAGCTTCGGCAACTTTTGTCATCAGGTTAACGATAGATTTTAAAGCCTTGCTTTTACCAATTAGTTGATGTCCGATGTTATCCTGCAGTTCTTTTGAAAGAAAAGAATATTGCTGTTCAACTTTCCTGAGTTTCGTATTAAGAGTAACAAATCTTTTTGTTCTTTCAATAGCAGTATTTATATCAACCAACCGGAATGGTTTCTGGAAAAAATCGGTTGCACCAAGACGCATAGTGTCGATAACGCTGTTTATGTCACCATGACCTGAAATCATGATGACTTCAATGCCTGGATGCTCTGTTTTGACTTTGCTCAGAACCTGAAGGCCGTCCATTTCAGGTAGCTTGATATCAAGGATCAAAATATCCACTTCATGATTGGCAAGAAGTTTAAAAGCTTGGGAAGGTACTTCAGCTTTCAGAACGGTAAAAGATTTTTCTATAAGGAATTCCTCGATCTCTTCCCTGACCCTTTCTTCATCATCAAGGATCAATATTGTAAGATTTTTCATATTATTCAACCTCCACCTCTTTGAATTCAGGAATTACAACTGTCATCCGAGTATATTCGCCCTGTGTACTTTCAACATTTATTTCCCCCTTCATTTCCTTAACGATGCCGTAAATAATAGACAATCCCAGGCCAGTCCCAACATCTGCTTTCTTAGTAGTAAAGAAAGGATCGAAAATATTTGTAATTATATCTTCAGGAATACCAACACCGTTATCTTCAATATTAATGCATATGGAATTGTCTTTTGTAAATGTTTTGATGATAATATGCTTTTGATAATTTGTGTATGTTGAGTTATTTAATTTCTCATCAACGGCAAATTTGGCATTCGAAAGCAGGTTTAATATAATTTGTTCAACCTTGTATTTGTTACCATAGATATAATAATCATTTTCAGATAATTCCAGAGACAGATTGATCTTGTGATTTTTATATTGGGTTGTAATTAATGACAGTGCATTAATGATGATATCATTGATTGATACCTTCTCAAAATTTTCAGTCTGCTGGTCACGGGAAAAAATTCTAATATGTTCAATAATTTGCCTGATCCTCGAAATGTCCTGAAATAAGCTATTAAATTTTCTTTTTAGATATTCTTCCGATAAGCTGTCATTATCACATTTCATATAGATATTTTCCAATCCCATAGATATACTGCCAAGTGGCTGATTGATCTCATGTGCCATTCCGGCAGCCAGTTCTCCCAATGATTCCAGTTTGGACTTCTGGATTAACAGTTGTTGCTGGTGTTTGATCTTTTCCAATTCTTCCTGAACCCTTTTTTCCAGGTTGCGGTTGAGTATTTGTAATTCTTCAGCTGTTTGCTTTCTTTCTGTAATATCCGTAAGAAAAGTTAATACTGCGGGGTCTCCTTCCCATTGTATCAAGTTTGATTTGATCTCAAACCATTTTTCATTTCCTGCTTTATCCAGAAATTTGACATCATACCTTTCCAGGGCTTCTTCACCTTTTAGTCTTTTCCAATGATTTTCCAATACTATCTCTCTATAATCCGGATGGAGAAAATCGATAAAGGGATTACCAATTGCTTCTTTCGGCAGGTAGCCTGTCATTTCAAAAAGTTTTGGGTTGATGAATTTTATCACCCCATTTACGGAGAGTAGAATGCCATCGTTTGCATTTTCAAAGATCTGTCGGTATTTTTCTTCACTCTCGCGTAACATCTGTTCGATCTGAGCACTTTCACTGATCTTATTTTGAAGGTCTCTGGTCCTGGTATTAATTCGTGATTCCAGTTCGTTGTTCAAACGGAGTAATTCTATTTCAACCTGCTTACGAAGTATCGCAGCTCCCAGAATGTTGGCAGCAGCCATCAAAGCCCTTATCTCTGAAACTGTCCATTCTCTTTCATTGACATAATCATCAAAACCTATAAAACCCCACCAATCATTATACACATATATTGGAACCATTGCGATCGAAAGGATGTTTTGTGATTTCAGTATTTTTTGTATTTTCCCGGAACATTCCCTGATCTTACAATAGATGGCTTTCCCTATACGCATTTGTTTTACCAAATGATCAAATTCTTTTTCATCCAGATAAAAATTTTGTACTGCCGGGTTATCAATCTCTAATTGTATATTTTCCGCAGTCCATTCAAACTGCTGTCTGGTATAGATCTTATTATTATCATCAGTGAAATTTTGAAAGATATATACCCTGCTAACCCCGGTAGCTTCACCTATTCGCTTCAACACTTTCTTAATACTCTGACTGCCATAATTGAATTTAAGAAACTGTTCTGCAGCATAACTTACCGACATCAGGATCTCTTCACTTTGTTTTAAAGCTTTTTCAGCCTTATCCTTTCGTATGTTCTGCTCTTTTATTTGTTTCTCTTTCAGGATCTCAAACATTATTTGTTTCAGAAGCTTTTGAAGTTTTTCTTTATTGAAAGGTTTAATCAAAAAACCTTTGACACCATACTCTATTGCTTGCAGTAAGTATTGGGATTCCGGATTAGTTGACATGACAACGACCTTGGTATACTTGTCGTGTTGCTTTATTTTATCGATAATGTCCAGGCTTTTGGTATCTTGTAATTTAATGTCAGTGAGCACCAGGTCAGGTTTGTATTTTTTCAAGAGTCTTAGTCCTTCATTCCAATTTCTTGCTATATAAAGATCTCTTACCATTTCATCAATGACCGCCTCTGCTAAAGCTTTCTCAGGCTGTTTGTTTTCAACAACCAATACAGATATCGGATGTTTTTTCATCAGTTGATTTTTTCTCGCTCGTTTCATTAATTTATAATCGATCTTAAACTTTGTTTCATCGAGCGGTAATGCTAAATTAATATAATTTTTGCAGTAATGCACACTAGCTATCAATCATGTTCAATGAATAATGACCAAATGACCAATTTCCTTACTGATGCTGTTCTCTCAGTAAATCATTAACAGTCTTTACCGGATTAAATGTTATGATAGGAACTTCCACAAAAAGTGTAATCCATCGGGCCATAGCTCCATTCCACAGGCCTGGCAGTTCCTGGGCTTTGAGTTGTTTTCCATATTTGGATTTCACGGAGATGAAACCTGTGTCAGGATCGATGAATTGATGAAGATCAAACTTATTGCCCCTGAAGTCCCTTATACCACATACAATATCCACCGGGTTGAAATGTGTCGATGATCGCAGGATGTCTTGTTGCCCAGGTGCTTTTGTGTTAATTTGGGAGGATTCTATGATCTGAAGGGATACTTCACCTTGCTGGTTTCTAACCCGGAAGGGGCCGCCTCCAGGTTCACCTTCGTTCTTGACCATTCCACATAAACGAATAGGACGGTTCAGATACCCGAATAGAATATCCTTTTGTACTGTGGAAGGTTTCTTATCAAAATCATCAGGAAGACTGATCCCTAATTCCCTGGCAAAGGCAGCAGTTGCCTCGATTACTTTCGTATCAGGAGAGTTTGTATTTAGTTTCTGAAGCAATTCAAAAAGTTTATATTGTGTTTTGATCAGATAACCTCCAAGAAGTTTCTTGTATTTATAGGTTTCAGGTTTTAACCGGTCGGGTACAACATTATCGATATTTTTAATGAAGATAATATTTGTTTCAATATCGTTCAGGTTTTCAATTAGTGCTCCATGCCCTCCGGGCCGGAACAGGAGGGATCCGTCAGGGTTATGGAAAGGTTCGTTATCCATATCTACTGCAATGATGTCTGTAGAAGGCTTCTGAACCGAAAAGCTTATATCATATCTGACATCGAATTTATCTTCATAATAATTTTTAACCTGGCTTACAAGTACCGTAAACTTTTTCAGATGTTCTTGTGATATCGTAAAATGTACCTTGACAGTATCGTCCCCTTCTTTGCAGTAATGTGCACCTTCAACAAGATGTTCGCCGAATGAAGTGCGTGAAAATCCGGGATACCTGTGAAACTTCAACAGACCTTTGGGCAGATTGCCGTAATTCAATCCACTTTCTGTTAACAAATGGTTGATAATGATCTCATACCTGTTTTTTTCAAGGGCTTTCTTTATAGACCAGTTGTTTTTATTGAGAGTATCTTGAAGGTCATCCCTGAATGCAAAGCTTTCTATATTCATTAGAAAATTATATACAGAATTAAAACTTTTATCATTAAAGGATCCGGGCATCTCCCCCTTTTCTGATGTAGGCCATGAGGAAAATTCATACAGGTTTTTGAACATTCTGGTAGCTGCTCCTGAAGCAGGAACGAACTTTGTGATGCTCAATCCGGGGGAGTGCTTGTCATAATATTGAATGAAGTTTTCTATTTCATCTTCCGTAAACTGTATGATACCATTTCCTTCTGTTGCAGGACCCACAAGATCGGCAAAAGGAAATCCTTTAATAAAATTATTAATCTGTTTTTCAATCTCCCGAATGGTTATTCCCTTGCTCCGGATCTGGTTTAAATCTTTTTTGCTGAACATGTTTTTTGTATAAAAGATGGGTTATTCTTTATTGATTGTTATTGATAGTTATTAATAGTTATTGGTTGTTATTGATAGATCTTCAAACAGCAAAAATAATAAGTAATTTAAAGACTGAGAATTATTTTAAATGATCAGCCAGGGGCTACTGAAAAATTATTACTTTTGTTCCTCAAAATCACACTCATCTCGCCCAGGTGGCGGAAATGGTAGACGCGCATGGTTGAGGGCCATGTGACCGTTAGGTCGTGCAAGTTCGATTCTTGTCCTGGGCACCACACTCACACTCACACCCAATTGCCCAAGTGGTGGAATAGGTAGACACGCTACATTCAGGGTGTAGTGGCCGCAAGGCCGTGCAAGTTCGAGTCTTGTCTTGGGCACTAAAGCACGAATTTTTTCGTTTTCTTTCTTCTGTTTATTTAAAACGTATTCGAATCATTTAAAACAAATAGTAAGTATGCGATTGTTATTGATAAGTAATTCAACCAATTATGGCGAGGAATATTTAGGTTGGCCACGTCAGAACATTAAAAATTTCTTATCCGCTTCCGGTATTAAGAATATTCTTTTTATACCATATGCCGGTGTGGGGTTGTCAGCTGATCGATTTGTGAAATCTTATGACTTATATGAAGATAAGGTAAATAAGGTTTTTAATGAATTGGGTTATGGAATTATTTCCATTCATAAAGATATTGAACCTGTTCAGGCAATTAAAGATGCAGAAGCAATTGCAGTGGGCGGAGGAAATACTTTTCACCTGGTTCACATGATGCAAAAGATAGGCATTATGGATGTTATTAAGGAAAGAGTTTTGGAAGGAATTCCATACATGGGATGGAGTGCTGGCTCAAATGTGGTATGCCCATCCTTGATGACCACTAATGATATGCCTATCATACAACCTGAAAGTTTTCGATGCATGAGCCTTGTTAATTTTCAGATAAATCCGCACTACCTTGATGCGAGTGCTCAGGGACATGCCGGTGAAACAAGGGAGCAACGTATTGAAGAATTCATGATTGTAAACAAGAATATGCCGGTTGTTGGTTTAAGAGAAGGAACATTATTACAGGTTGAAGAGGATCATATATCCTTAAAAGGAGCCAGGCCGATGCGGTATTTCAGGTTTGGGGCAGAACCTCAGGAATTTAAGCCCGGCAGCGATATAAACTTTCTGTTGAAATAGATCTCCTTTACATATTTTTATATGGGTAATCAGACTGGAGTGATTTTATAAAACCAGTATAACGGGAAATATGCTTACCGTATTCAGTGATTTTATCCCCTTTGATCTTGTATGTGCATTTTTCACCGACAACCCGCGAGAATAATATTTCATATTTGTTCTGATCGGCATCTTTCATCTCGATACGAGCTAAATTTTTATTTCTGCTAAATTTTAGATTGAAATGACATATTGGGCAGAAAAAATCAGTCTTTTCACCTTCTTCCAATTCAAAATATGAATGCTTAATAACTTTATAGTTACCTATTTCAGGGCTCAGGAAAATAAGACCCTTTCTGGGGCTCCTGGTTTTAATGATAAAAACCAGGTGTTCACCAACATTTAA
>JAUWGC010000068.1 GCA_030606625.1 Bacteroidales bacterium
ATCATCCGTGCAGCATCCGAAAATCCTGTAGATGCGATTAATTACGAATGATCAAGCACATCCGCTTGTTTACTGCCGACTGTCTACTGTCGACTTCTTTAACTACTGTCTACTATCTTGGAAATAATAATTCCATTTCAAATGAAATAACGATATTTGCACCTCAATTGGATCAGAGGTATGATTCCGGAACAAAATATAAGAAAATCGAAGATCATTGGTGCTCTGGCGATAAGCATTGCAGCTATTATGTGGGGGTTTGACGGCATCGTGCTAACGCCAAGTTTGTATAACCTGAATATCGGCTTTGTAGTTTTCATGCTGCACCTGATCCCCTTTCTGATCATGAATGTTTTCTTATATAAAGAATACAGGAAATTACAGGAATTTACCCCGTCTGATTATTTTACATTTATTCTTATTGCTATATTTGGTGGAGTCATGGGAACAATGGCAATAGTGAAAGCCCTTTTCCTTGTCAATTTTCAACAGCTGACCTTCGTCATTTTACTCCAGAAACTCCAACCCATTTTTGCAATAGCACTGGCTACCATCCTGTTGAAGGAAAGGCTCAGAAAATACTACATCGTTTGGGCTTCCATAGCCATCATCGCCAGTTATTTCCTGGCTTTTGGGGGATCCATACCTGATTTCAAAACAGACTCAAACACGATTTATGCTGCGTTATTTTCTCTTCTTGCAGCATTTTCATTTGGCAGTTCAACGGTATTCAGCAAAAAAGCGTTAAGAAAATATACTTTTCAAACTGCAACATTCTTTCGATACGGTTTCACTGTGTTGATCATGTTGGGTTTTGTCCTGATCACCGGCCACATCATTCAAATCAACGAAGTAACAACCCGGAACTGGATTTTCTTTCTGATCATTGCTTTAACCACAGGATCAGGCGCAATATTTCTGTATTACTTCGGTTTGAAAAGGGTCAGGGCCATTATATCTACAATATGCGAATTGTTTTTCCCGGTATCTGCCATCATCTTTGACTATATCTTTAATAACCAGATATTATCATATGTACAATGGATCAGTGCCGGAATCATGATCTTTGCCATCGTTAACTTAAACAGGAGGAATACTAGGACAGTGAAATTTGAAATTTGAAATTTGGAATTGTGAGTTGTGGAAGGGAGAGGGAGGGAGTGAATGAGTGAATGAGTGAATGAGTGAATGAGTGAATGAGTGAATGTGGGAATGTGGGAATGAGTGAATAAGAGACAGTTGTAAATTGAAGTAAAATAACTATTAATAACGCCGAGCGAAGCGAGGCATATAACAATCAACAACTAGTAACCAAAGAAAATTCGTATGAATAGCTTATTTAATATTTTTTTATAAATTAGACATCATATTTACTTATTATCATCAACCATTAAATGTAAAAATAATATGACAGAACAAGATGATCTGAAAAATGTATTCACTGGGTCTAATGTGGATGCCAATTTCGTTAAGTCAATGCTGGAAGAAAGCGGCATCGGTGCACTGGTTCGTAACACATTACGTGAAAGCCTTGTAGCAGGATGGGTCTCAGGTGCTCCCGAAGATTCAAGCAGGGTATTTGTAACTGAGAACCATTACGACAAAGCTATGGAAATTGTCAGTAAATATCTCGATTCATCAGATAAATCATAATATCAAACCATCATGCTCAAGATCAAAGTTGATGAGGAGATCACCCTGGTAAAGATCAGGATGAAATCTGCTCCGGTAATATATAAAAGCATTGAAAATTCCCGTGAATTTTTAAGGGAATGGCTATCGTGGATTGATCAGACCAGAAAAGTTGATGACACCAGGAAATTTATCAGCATGGTCAACAAATCCACTTGTATGAAGACAGATATGGTTTTTGAGATCTGGATTAAGGAGGATTTTGCGGGGCTGATTGCCCTTAAGGAAATTGACAATTCCAATAAGAAGGCAGAAATAGGTTATTGGCTTATTCACAAATATTTGGGAAAGGGTATTATGCAACGTTCCTGTAAAGCAATAATAAAATATGCTTTCCTGGAACTGGGCATGAACAAGGTCCATATTAAATGTAGTGTTGATAATATCAGGAGTTGTAACGTTCCCAAGCAACTACAATTTACATATGAAGGCATAGAACGGGAAGGTGAATTACTGCATAACCGCTTTGTGGATTTAAAAATATACAGCTTATTACGCAAAGAATGGGTTAGAATAAATGCAATAGAAAAAAACAATGGATGAGCACTCCCGCCGGAATATCAGTAAACACTATATGCTATCAAGTGAACGAGTCATATCAAATACATTTCTGAGGATTTCTTTATCAATGTTTTTAAATTCGAATCCTCTTCTCTCATACATTCTTTCAATAGCTTCAACAGCTTTATCAAATCTATACAGGGAATATCCATGAGTTCCTCCCCATGCAAAGGATGGAATAAAATTCCTTTGAAATCCCGAACCAAAAATATTTGAGCTGACACCCACAACCGTACCGGTATTAAACATTGTATTAATACCACACTTTGTATAGTCTCCCATGATCAAACCACAAAACTGGCGTCCTGTATCAATGAATGTTTTGTCCGTATAATTCCACAACTTAACAACATCATAAATGTTCTTCAGGTTGGAAGTATTGGTATCTGCACCAAAATTGCACCATTCACCAATTACTGAACTCCCTAAAAACCCATCATGAGCCTTGTTAGAGTATCCGAAAACAACAGAGTTATTGACTTCTCCCCCAATTTTTGAATATGGACCGAAGGTGGTTGGGCCATATATCTTAGTACCCATTTTGACAATACCATGGTTACAAAGTGCAAATGGGCCACGTATCAGCACGCCTTCCATTATCTCAGCTTCTTTTCCTATATAAATCGGGCCAGTTTCAGAATTCAGTACTGTGTTTTCAACCTTTGCCCCTTCTTCAATAAAAATGTTTTTTCCCAGCATTCTGTTTGTTGAACTAATCGGTCCTGAGGTTCTTCCTCTGGTCACAAGCTCAAAATCACTCCTGAGTTCCTCCCCATTTAAGGCAAATATATCCCAGGTATTATTAATTTTATTAAATGTAGTATTGGTTTCTATTTCTTTCATACCTTCCTTCTCACCATCAATCATATCCAAGTCTTCTTCAGAAACATTCATTGCAATGATCACCTGATCTTTTATCAATACCTGGCTGGGTTTTAAAGAAATCACTTCCCCGACCAATTCCTTACTCGGACAAATTGAACCATTTATCAGAATATTAATTTTTTCTTTTATAATCGGATACTTTATGCTTAAATAATCTTCTGTAAGGGTAGAAGTTTTGGATTCCAGAAATGCTTCCCATTTTTCCCTTATGGTAAGAATACCGATACGAATTTCACATACAGGCCGCGTAAATGTCAATGGTAAAAGATCACTTCTTCTGAAATTATCAAAAAGGATATAATTCATAATAAAAAAGCCCTTATGTTAACCATAAGGACCAGGATTTAATTTTTATTCATCTTTCTTATTTTTATCAATGTGTTTTTTATACCTGCTTCTGAATTTATCGACACGTCCTGCAGTATCAACAAGTTGCATTTTACCAGTAAAGAATGGATGTGATGTATGTGAGATTTCAAGTTTTATCAAAGGGTATTCTTTTCCATCTTCCAATATGATTGTTTCTTTAGTTCTTGTAGTTGATTTCGATAAGAAAGTATAATCGTTCGACATATCCTTGAAAACAACAAACCTATAACCCTTTGGATGAATATCTTTTTTCATTGTCTAATCACTTCAAATTTTGAAGCGCAAAATTAATGGTTTTATCTTTAAGAACAAAAATTATTTAAAATAATTTACACAATATTGCAAACTATTCAACCGCTGTGATAAGAATACTTGGTTGAAGGTTGTAGGTTGTAGGTTGAAGGTTATTCAATATTCAATATTCAACATTCAATAAAAATTCCATCGTATCTATACCATCAGCATAGTCCCACAATTCCGGGAACTGGGACTTCCCAATGGGAATGGTGTTTTCGAAGTCCGGGGAATTTGTAACAATACACTGAATTTTATCTTTGTAGCTATCAATAAAATCAGATACTTCTTCAGCCTTCTTATAATACCCAACATTCAAAACAGAAATTGGTGATACAAGAGTTTCATCTTCTTTAATAATCACAAATCCATTATCAATGAAAGGTGTTTTATTGAGAATTAAAATTGACTTATTATAATCATAGTTATTTATATATTTCCTATGATCCTGCACCTGACTGTATGATTCAAAGGCCTTAACCAATTCATTAAAGTTATAATTCTCAGGAACAAATATCTTGGATACATTCCTGCATCCCCTGCCAAAATATCTGAATATATCCTCGCCAAGTGCAATAAGTTCATCCCTGCTTTCCATGCCATTCAATATTGCGAGTCCATTCCTGTTTTTACGGATAATATGCGGATATTGCTCAAAATAGAACTTAAAATACCTTGATGTATTATCACTACCGGTAGCAATTATTGCATCAAAACCTGACAGTTTTTCGCCGGTTAATTCAATGTATTCTTTAAAATCCGGCTCTATAGTAATAAGAACTTCAGATATTTTTTTCAAAAGTCCCGGGTCATCAGAAGATACTTTACCATAGAATCTATTACCTGACATTAAAACACAAAAGAAATCATGAAACCCAACAAGGGGAATATTGCCTGCCATTACAACACCTGTCTTTTTGGGTTGTTTTTCAGCCGATAACCTGTCCATATATGGAATCAGCCACCTTTCAATATTATCTCTTTCCAGCATACCAGAGATAGAAACAATTGCGTGTCTTACATTCTCTTCAGTAAACCAGGCATTTTCCAGTTTTGTATCTTCAATCAGCTTGTTAATTGAATGGTAATGTTTGATCAAAAAATCAGGAATACTATCCGGGAAATAATCCTTGTTTTTAAAACATGCTAAAAATTTCCCTAATTTGCTAAAGGCAACTATTCTTTTCTGAGCATTCATTTTGTAAATAAATTAATTCGTATATATATAAATAAAGAACATCTGCAATAGGTGAAAAATTGCTTTAAATTAAAGTAAAATATTTTATCTTTGTCCCAAGCTGAATTTTCCGGAAACAGATGACTAAAGATATTATAACTTAAACTCAATTTGAATCATGAAAAAGCACAATTTTTATGCCGGTCCTTCCATTTTGCCTCCGTATACCATTGAGAACACGGCAAAAGCTGTTATAGAATTGGATGGAACAGAATTATCCATTATGGAGATCTCTCACAGAAGTAAAGAGTTCATTGCTGTTATTGAGGAAGCTCATGATCTTTTCAGGGAACTGCTGAATATTCCGGACGGATATTCCGTACTTTTCCTTGGGGGAGGTGCAAGCACTCAATTTGCAATGGTACCAATTAACCTTTTTAACAAGAAAGCTGCTTATCTTAATACAGGATCATGGGCAAGCAAGGCAATTAAGGAAGCAAAATTATTTGGAGAAGTTGATGTTGTCGCTTCTTCTGAAGACAAGAATTTTACATACATTCCAAAAGGATATAAAATTCCGGAAGATGCAGATTATTTCCATATAACAACCAATAACACAATCTTCGGAACTGAAATAAGGGAAGATATTGACTCTCCGGTACCTTTGGTAGCTGATATGTCTTCAGACATCTTCAGTCGTCCTATTGATATCTCAAAATATGCCATCATTTATGGCGGAGCTCAGAAAAATCTTGCTCCGGCCGGTTTAACATTCGTTATTGTCAAAAATGATGTTTTGGGAAAGGTTGACAGACCAATTCCAACCATGTTTAATTACAAAACACACATTGATAAGGGTTCAATGTTTAACACACCTCCGTGTTTGCCTATTTTCGCCGCTTTGCAGACATTGAAATGGTTTAAGAATTTAGGCGGTATTGCAGAAATGCAAAAGATCAATGAAAAAAAGGCTCAAATGCTTTATAATGAGATTGACCGTAATAAAATGTTTAAATCTACTGTTCCGGATAAAAATGACCAGTCGTATATGAATGTTTGTTTCGTGATGAATGATGGATATGAAAACCTGGATAAGGAATTTCTGGAACTTGCCACCGCCGAAGGCATAGTAGGTATAAAAGGACACAGGTCGGTCGGTGGATTCAGAGCCTCTCTTTACAATGCATTACCAATCGAAAGCCTTGAAGTATTGATTGAAGTGATGCAACAATTTGAGAAAAAACATTCCTGATATTATATCAACATATCAAAAAAATTAAAAGACATGACAAAAGTATTAGTTGCTACAGTAAAACCATTTGCGCCAAAAGCGATCTCAGAAATCAAAGAAATATTAGACGATGCTGGTTATGAGCTTATACTGCTCGAAAAATATCCTGAACAGGCTGATCTGATAAAGACAGTTGGAAATGTGGATGCCATGATCATCCGGAGTGACAAAGTTGACAAGGATGTGATCGATGCATCAGGCAACCTGAAAATCGTGGTCAGAGCAGGTGCAGGCTATGACAATGTTGATCTTGAAGCTGCAACAAACAAGAATATCGTGGTTATGAACACTCCCGGGCAGAATGCCAATGCAGTGGCAGAACTTGCACTGGGAATAATGGTGTACCAGGCCAGAAATCATTTTAACGGAACTCCGGGAAAAGAACTGATGGGAAAAACCCTTGGTATCCTTGCATATGGAAATGTTGGAAAGTGCGTTGCCAGAATAGCCAAAGGTTTTGGAATGGACATATTTGCATACGATCCATTCATTGATAATAAGATTATTGAAAATGATGGTGTAAAAGCCGTAGACTCAGCAGAAGAACTCTTTAAATCCTGCCAGTATATCTCATTGCATATCCCTGCCAATGAACAAACCAGAACTTCCATTAACTATGAACTGATGTCATTGATGCCTGAGAATGCAACGCTTGTTAATACAGCAAGAAAAGAGATTATCTGCGAGGATTCATTATTGAAAATGTTTGCTGAACGGAAGAACTTTAATTATTTATCAGATATTGCCCCGGACTGTAAAGAACAAATTGAAAGCAATTATGCCGGCAGGTTTTTCTTTTCACCTAAGAAAATGGGCGCCCAAACCGCAGAAGCCAATATTAATGCGGGAATTGCAGCAGCAAAACAAATTATTAATTTTTTGGAAAACAATAACAGAACATTCCAAGTAAATAAATAATTTGGTTTAGACCAACAATTTATTATCTTGCAGTATAAATTACTGATTCGATCTAACATTAATTTCCTTTACTAAATGAAGACCTAATAAATTATGGAAACCCAAGAAAGAACTACTACATTCTTCAGATTTGAAGACTTAAGGATCTACGACAAGGCAGTTAATTACACAACCTGGGTGTTTGATGCAACAAATTCCCTTAAGAAACAAGATAATGATTACCTGATCCCAAAATTTAATGATGCTGCCAGAAATATTGCCCTCAATATTGCTGAGGGATCAGCAAGAAATAAAAGCCAGTTTATTTATTACCTCAAAATGGCTAAAAGCGCTATCAGAGAATGCCTTGTTTATACTACTGTTACTTTTCATATAAAATATATTGATGAAGAACAGCAGGATCAATCCAGGATGCAATTGATGGAAATGACCAAGATGATCGGTGCTTTGATATCATCCCTCCAAAGAAGCAGTATTAGAAAAGAAAATACTGTTACTGAGGAAAATAATAATAAGGAAAAAATAAAAGAAAATGAATATTAATTCATCTTTCCATCACCGCCGCAAGTCATAGATCCCGATTTATCGGTACGGCGAAGAATATTACCCTAAATAAATTAAGTATAAGTATGGCAATATTAAAAGCATTTAAAGGTTTAAGGCCTCCTGAAGAATTAGCCAAATCAGTTGCATCAAGGCCTTATGATGTACTAAACTCAGAAGAAGCCCGGGAAGAAGCAAAAGGAAACGATTATTCCCTTTTACATATCATCAAACCGGAAATCGACCTTCCTGAAGGTATAGATATACATTCTGCACCAGTATATGAAAAGGCTCTTGAAAATTTTAATAAATTCAGGGATAAAGGCTGGCTTGTCCAGGATAATGATAAGTATCTTTATATTTATGCACAAACCATGAATGGAAAAACCCAATATGGTATCGTGGGATGTGCCGGAGTGGATGATTATATAAATGGTATCATCTTAAAGCACGAGCTAACACGCCCTGACAAGGAAGAAGACCGTATGAAACATGTGCGGGTAAACAATGCAAATATGGAGCCGGTTTTCTTTACCTACCCTGCTGTTAAAGAAATAGATGAGATTATTGATAAGTTTGTTAGTGAAAATGAACCGGAATATGATTTTGTATCTGATGATAACATTGGACACCATTTCTGGATTATTAAAGACAAGCAAATCATAAACAAGATCATAGAACTATTTACCGGAATCCCATACACTTATGTTGCCGATGGCCATCACCGGACAGCAGCAGCTGCCCTTGTTGGAAATGAAAAAAGAAAAAACAATCCAAATCATAACGGTGACGAAGAATATAATTTCTTCCTTGCTGTCCACTTCCCTGATGACCAGCTAACCATCATAGACTATAACAGAGTGGTAAAAGACCTGAATGGACTGGATCATAATGAGTTTGTTGAAAAACTGGAAAAAATATTTGATTTAAAAGATAAAGGACAGGAAATCTACAGGCCTGACCGGCTGCATAATTTCAGCATGTACCTTGACGGAAAATGGTATTCACTGACTGCCAGGCCGGGAACTTACGATGATTCTGATACTATTGGTGTCCTCGATGTTACTATTCTTTCAAAATTTGTTCTTGACGATATTCTTGGGATCAAAGACCTTAGAAGAGATCAAAGAATTGATTTCGTTGGTGGTATTCGCGGACTGGGTGAATTGAAAAAACGTGTTGACAGTGGTGAAATGAAAGTAGCTTTTGCACTGTACCCTGTTTCTATGAAACAATTGATTGATATTGCAGACAGCGGTAATATCATGCCACCAAAAACCACATGGTTTGAACCAAAGCTGAGAAGCGGATTGGTTGTACATCTATTGAATCAGTGACCAGTGATCAGTGATCAGTGACCAGTGACCAGTGACCAGTGATCAGTGACCAGTGACCAGTGATCAGTGACCAGCATGCCCGTATGGGTGACCAGAACAATCGATAACGATCAGGCTAAATGGCATTTCCCAATAATTCAGATAAATTATATTCTATCTCGAAAAACGAAATAGTTTTTTTAGCCTTTGCTTTACCCCTTTTGATCATTTCACTGTTTCTTAATCTTGGAAAACAACCAATCTATATGGAAGAACAAAAGAGAGCATTGGTTGCGTTGGAAATGATATTTAACAATAACTTCTGGGTACCCACTGAATTCGGGGAACCATACTTTAATAAACCTCCTCTTTACAACTGGGTCATAATTGGTGCATATAAGCTCTTTGGTAATTATTCCGAATTCTCTACCCGCTTTTTTTCTGTTCTTTCCTTTCTGCTAACCGGGCTTATGTTTTTTTTAATTGGCAAAAAATATGTCGGAATTCGATTTGCATTACTGAGCAGTCTTTTATTCCTGGTATCTGTGGATATATATTACTACTTCTCATTAATCGGTGAGATCGACCTTTTTTACACATTAATAATATTCTGTTGTATTGTTAGTATATTTCATTTTTATGAAAAGCGGAAATATTTTCATTTGTTCATTACTGCTTATTTTTTTTGCGCCGTGGGAACACTGACGAAATCTATTCCATCAATCCTGTTTCTTGAAATTTCTCTATTTGTTTTCTTCATCTATAAAAAAGATTTGAAGAAACTGATTTCCTTTCCTCATTTCACAGGGATCATAATATATTTCATCATCATCGGGGGATACTTATATATCTATTCAAGATTCAACAGCCTGGAGGAATACATGACAGGCTTATGGTTAGATTCCGAAAAAAGAACAATCCTGGGTAACCAGGGTTTAAGATTCTTTTCACACTTTTTTGTTTTCCCATTGGAAACCTTGAAAAATATTCTTCCGGGGACTTTACTGATATTGTTTTGCTTCAGAAAAAACATTATCAAAATAATCCGGGCAAACAGGTTTATTGAGTTTTCATTTTATATACTCATCAGCAATTTTATTATTTACTGGTTATCTCCGGGTGCTAAACAAAGGTATATTTATGTACTCTATCCTTTTCTAATTGCCATTCTTACATATCCATACATTCTGAATAATGCTAAAATATCTTTAAGTAAAATCCTGAATGGCATTGTAACCTTCACTCTTTTAGCAGGGTTTATTGGTTGCCTGTTACTGCCATTTATTTCTCCGTTCAGTGAAACACCTTATATTCTGTTTACTTCCATCGTTTCCTGTTTGTTAACCATATTACTGATAGTGTTACATCTTAAAAGAAAAATAAATCCGATGTTTCTGTTAATAGGAATATTTATCATCATGAGAATAGTTTTTGATCTTACCATACTTCCCATAAGAGCAAATGATGATTTTGCTTCCATACGCAAAAGGAACGGACTGGCTATTGCTGAATTCATTAAAGATGAACCTCTTTATATTTATCAGAACTCCCATGTGTCAAATGGCATGATATATTATGTTGTAAGGAAAACACATAACATTGTTGAAAGAGAATATGATATTTTTCAGAATGCTTATTATATCATTGAGGATACATATTTTGATGATCTTACTTATCAGACATTTTATGAATTTAAATTCAGAGACTCGAATTTTAAACTTATCAGGTTTGATAATAATAATCCTGACCAGCTAAACTTGAAGACAAAAGATAAACAATAAACGATGAGTATTATAAAAACTTAATACTTTTGTCTTTTATCTTTTGTCTTCATTTAACGCATTATATTTAACATAGAATCACAATATTAATCCCAATAAACAAAATTAATCTCCCAAATTATGGTTAGATTATCCATTGTCATTTGTGTATATAATGAAGAACCCAATATTAAACCATTAACGGATTGGATTTTTGACTCATTACAAGATATTGAGTTTGAATTGATATATGTAAATGACGGATCAACAGATAATACTGTAGAAGAAATAAAAAAAATCAATGACCCCAGGATCACCCTGATCGAATTGAATAAAAACTATGGTCAAAGCTCAGCACTGGCAGCAGGAATTGAAGAAGCAAGCGGAGCATATATTGTAACCATGGACGGTGATCTGCAAAACGACCCGACCGATATACCTGTTATGTTGAAAAAAGCAGAAGATGAGGAATGGGACCTGGTAGCCGGGATCAGGGCTATACGAAAGGACGATGTGTTTCTGCGGAAAATTCCCAGCAAGATTGCCAACTTCATCATCAGAAATACAACCGGAGTTAAGATGAAAGATTATGGTTGTACATTAAAGGTCTTCAGGAGCGAGACAGCCAAAAACCTGAATCTTTACGGTGAATTGCACAGGTTTATTCCTATACTGGCATACCAGGATGGAGCAACTATTACCCAGATGAATGTTAAACATCACCCTCGTAAATACGGAAAATCAAAATACGGAATAGGAAGAACAATTAAAGTAATCAGTGACTTGTTGCTGATACTGTTCTTTAAGAAATATATGCAAAAGCCTATGCACTTATTTGGCAATCTCGGAGTGCTGATTTTTTTATTAGGTGCTGCCATAGATATATATATGATTGTTTTAAAAATACTGGGGCACGATATCTGGGGCAAGCCTCTTTTATTGCTTGGAGTTTTTCTGACCCTTGCAGGAATACAGTTGATTACAGTCGGTATTATTGCTGAACTATTGGTCAGGACTTATTATGAGTCACAAAGAAAAAAGCCTTACAGGATAAAAAGAATAACCAGGATGGGAGTTATAGTTCATCATAACTAATAAGCTGTACTTGCATGTTCTCAAGCAATTCTGTCCATTTTTCGCTTTTCCAGAATGAATATTCCCCTTCACGATTCAAATAACTTATTGAGCTGTTCTTTATAGCCGGATGGGTCATTAGTTCAACGGTATCGTTATTACCAAATGCCAACTTAACAGATTGTTGAAATATTTTATTATAATGAACTGAAGTATTTAAAAAGCTCGTTATCAGGGTATCCGGGGTAATGAAATTTTTATTGGCCTTTGACATAAGTTGGT
>JAUWGC010000133.1 GCA_030606625.1 Bacteroidales bacterium
ATTATCAGGTGCTTTTATGCTGCTCAGGAAATCCGTTCTGGATAAAACCGGTTTACTGGATGAAGCATTTTTCATGTATGGCGAAGATATTGACCTTTCATACCGGATCATTAAAGCAGGATACAAGAACTACTATTACCCCGGAACACGAATCATACATTATAAAGGTGAAAGCACTAAAAAAGGCAGCCTTAACTATGTTATGCTCTTTTATAATGCTATGGTGGTCTTTGCCAAAAAGCATTTTCCCACTAAAAACGCAAGGCTTTTCTCATTCCTGATCAACATAGCTATTTATATCAGGGCATCCCTGGCAATCCTGAACCGTTTCTTTTCAAAAGCCTTATTGCCACTTCTGGATATAATACTGCTTTTTGCAGGTATTTATTTTATCAAGGAATACTGGGAACAGCATGTTATATTCCCCGGTGGAGGCCATTATCCGATAGAATTTATCACCATTGCTGTTCCGGTTTATATCTTTATATGGTTATTTTCTGTATTCCTGAGCGGGGGTTATGACAGGCCTATCCGACTGATTAAAATATTCCAGGGAATAGTTATAGGAACAATTTTCATCCTTGTAATATATGCCCTGCTCAGCGAGTCATATCGTTTTTCCCGGGCAATTATCATAATGGGAGCAACATGGGGACTTGTCTCCATGGCTGGCATCCGTCTTCTCCTGCACATGTTCAATATTAAAATTTCGAAGATCGGAACTGAAAAGAATAAACGATTTATCATAATAGGAGAAAAAGATGAAGCTGAAAGGGTTGCTACCTTGCTTCGAAAAACATATATCCATCCTTCTTTTCTAGGATTGGTTCATTCATCGGGTAATTCAGGAAAAAACAACGGATTTATCGGTAACATTGATCAAATAAAAGACATTATCTTTATTTACAAGATCAGCGAAGTGATATTTTGCTCTAAAAATCTGTCCCATCAGGTCATCATTGATAAAATGTCCGAACTGCAGAACGCAAATGTTGATTTTAAAATTGCCCCCGAAGACAGCCTTTCAATAATAGGCAGTAATTCCATAAATACATCCGGTGACCTTTATACGATAGATATCAATTCCATAGCCGATCAAAGAAACAAACGTAATAAACGATTTATTGATATTATAGTATCATTGTTATTACTTGTTTTTTATCCGGTCAATGTTTTTTTCATAAAAAACCCCCTGGGGCTCTTTAAGAATATTTTATCTGTACTTTTCGGCCAGAAGTCATGGGTTGGTTATTACAACGATAGTGATACAGAAACTAAACACCTGCCATTGATCCGCAAAGGGATTCTATACCCAATAGATGCATTCCCGAATAAGACAATCTCAAAAGAGACCAGAGAATGGTTAAACCTGGTCTATGCCCGTGATTATAAATTCTCTACTGACCTGAATATACTTTACAGAAGTTATAAAAACCTGGGCAGATCAAAATAATAATTATTTTAATATGGAACTAAATCTAACACGCCCATTAGCATTTTTTGATATCGAATCTACAGGCATAAGAGTAGCAACGGACAGGATCATCGAGATCAGTATATTAAAAGTTAATCCTGACGGGAAAGAAGACCTGAAAACATATCTCATCAATCCGGGCATACCTATCCCGCCTGCATCAACAGCTATTCACGGGATAAAGGATGAAGATGTGAAAGATAAACCAACATTCTCTGAAATTGCCAATGAACTTAATAAATTGCTATCGAACTGTGACCTGGCAGGATACAATTCCAATAAATTTGATATCCCTTTACTGATCGAGGAGTTTTTAAGGGCAGGCATCAATTTTGATTATAAAAATCGATTTCTGGTAGATGTTCAGAATATTTTCCACAAAATGGAGCCCCGCACATTGCGCGGTGCATACAAGTTTTTTTGCAATAAAGAACTGGAAAATGCACATCGCGCCGAAGTTGATACCCTCGCAACCTATGAGGTGTTAAAATCCCAGCTTGATATGTATAAAGACACCGACTTCAAAGACCAGGACGGTAAAGTGACCAGACCTGTTCAGAATGATGTAAAAGCCCTGCATCAATTTTCTTACCAGTCAAATTTCATTGACCTTGTCGGGCATATTGTCTACAATGCAAATCATGTTGAAGTATTCAATTTCGGTAAGTACAAAGGAGAACCTGTTGAAGAAGTTTTCCGGAAAGAGCCTCAATACTATGACTGGATGATGAGGGCAGAATTCCCTTTATCAACCAAAAATGCCATTACAGCTATCAAATTAAAGGGATTTAATAAGTGATTATTCTGTTTTATTTAATACTGATTTATGAAGTCAATATTGGTTAATTTATCAAGGCTTACAATTGCCTTATTTGTATTGTTTATTATAACAATCACTGCGAATGCGCAAGATGAAGACCGTATGTTTTTTGTATTTCTGAATCCCAATCCGGATGCTCCCGTTTTGGAACAGGATCAACTTAATGAATTACAAAAAGCTCATCTGGTCAATGTCGACAGCTTATACACACATGGAAACCTCATCGCAGCCGGGCCATTTGAAGGAGACGGCGGACTTTTTATCCTTGTGGCAAATGATTTTGACAATGCATACCAACTGTTAAAATCGGATCCGGTTATCCAGGCAGATCGCTTCATAACAGAATTATTTCCATTTACGATCGAATACGGAAATATTTGCGAGATCAAAAACGAATTGGACATGAAGGATTATCAATTGGTCAGGTTCATTCCATTTCCAATGATCTTTGAAACTGAGGTGAATACAGATAAAATAGAGAAAAAACATCACTCCTATTATGAAAATATCAATGATTCTATACCGTTATTGCTGGAAGGTTCTTTGGGAGATGCAGGTAAGGTCTTGATTTTCAATAGCAAGGATGCATCTGTTATTGAAAATATCATTCAGCAGGATCCGTTCATCATCAACAGGATATTTGCCTATGAAATCCATACTCTATGGATCGCCCGGGAAACCTTTTGCGATCAGGAGTGATAGACGCCCCTATCATCTAAAAACAATCTCTTCAATCACTTCCTCTCCAACCTCTTTATTTAATGCTTCAATGATCTTTGTCCTGGAAAAGGATAACTCGTTTTTCAGGGCAGGTGAATCAAGAGTTACAAATAAGGTCCTTCTCTTTATATAAAGGTTTTTGGTGTGCTTTGATATCATTTTTCCAACTACTTCATCCCAAGACTTGATCAGCCGGACTTCATTCAATTTATTGTCAAGCCGGTAAGCTTTCAGTAATTCCCGGATTACTTCGCTCAGTTTCTGATCATTAGACCTGCGCATGGTTGAAAGTTATTGGATTGTTAGTTATTGAGTTATTAGTTATTGAGTTATTAATAGTTATTGATTGTTATTCGTTGTTAATTGGTGTTCATGTGTTCAAGTTACTTTGTGCTTTTTGCCTTAATTACTTTCCCGTTGGGATGCACTACATATCTTTTTACTTCCCATTGGGGATCTCAAAGGCTTTGTTCTCCCTGATTTCGAAGATCTTATGATCTATTTCAATGGTTGAGAAAACTTTTTCAATCCTTGGTTTTTGAGTATCTGTAATAAACACCTGGCCAAAGCTGTTCTCGCTTACAAGTTTTATCAGTTGTTCAACCCTGGAATCATCAAGCTTATCAAAGATATCATCGAACAGTAAAATAGGCTTGAATCCTTTAACCTTTTTAGTGTATTCAAACTGGGCCAGTTTAATAGCGATTACAAATGATTTCTGTTGTCCCTGTGAACCGAATTTTTTTATCGGATAGGTAAAGATACTGAATTCCAGGTCATCTTTATGTATTCCTGCTGTCGTATATCTCATAAACCTGTCCTTTTCCAGGGAAACTGCTATCAGTTCATCGAATTCCCTGTTATTCAATTGTGAATCATAGTTTATGGTAACCTTTTCCTGCCCACCTGAAATAAACTCAAAATAATGCCGGAAAATTGGTATAAACTCCGTTAAGAACTTTTTCCTCTTGATGAAAATATTATTACCCAGTTTTACCATCTGTTTATCCCAGATCTCAAGGGAGGACGAATCAAAATAATTCTTTTCTGCAAATTGTTTTAACAAGGCATTTCGTTGATAAAGAACCTTATTATAATTGATCAGATCATCAAGATAGAATTTGTCAAACTGGGATATCACACTATCGATAAATTTTCTTCTAATTTCACTTCCATCATTGATAAGGTCCCTATCGTACGGGGAGATCATAACCAGCGGATATAAACCGATATGATCGGCCAGTCTGCCATATTCCTTTTTATTGATCTTAAACTGTTTTTTCTGACTTATCTTTTGAGTACAACTTATCATGTCATGCTGTTCATCATTTTTACAATAAGTTCCGTGAATAGAAAAAAAGGACTTATTATGAAGGATGTTTTGAGTATCGATAAGATTAAAATAGCTTTTACAAAATGAAAGATAATATATGGCATCCAGCAGATTTGTCTTTCCAACACCATTATTACCAATAAAACAATTGATCTTGGATGAAAATTCCAGTTCTGCTTCAGGATAGTTCTTAAAATTACTGATCGATAATTTTTCCAAAAACATAATTACAGCTCATTGATTGCCTGTGCAATATCTTCCAACAACCAGAAAGGAGTTGAGGTAGCTCCACTAATCCCAACTTTGCTTTTATCTTTAAACCATTTGATATCCAGATCCTCTCTGTCCGAAATAAAGTATGAATCAGGATTGGTATTTTTACAGATACTATAAAGGTATTTTCCGTTCGAACTATTTTTTCCGCTCACAAAAATAATTACCTCAAAGGCAGAGGCAAATTCTTTCAATTTGGGAATCCTTTTTTCAACTTGCTTGCAGATAGTATGGTGAGCAACAAAATCAGGCTGGCCTGATAAATGCTCCTGCATCTTTTTTTTCAATTTTTCGCGTAAAGATTTATAACCATCACTTTGCATTGTTGTCTGAGCAAACAGTCTGACCGGCCTGGCAGGGTCAAGATGTTTAAAATTCCCATCCGGTCCGATGATCTTTGCTGTATTACCTGTTTGCCCTACCAGACCTTTCACTTCAGGATGATCTTTTTTGCCAAATATTACCAGTTGGCCATTCCTCATTTTCATTTCTTCAGTATTTCTTTTCACTTTCTTCTGGAGTTTCAGCACGACGGGACATGTGGCATCTATTAATTTAACATTGTTTTTTTTTGCGATCCGGTATGTTTCAGGAGGCTCACCATGTGAACGCAATAATACCCTTGTATCTTTCAGGTCTCTGAAATCATCATATAAAATTGTTTTCAAACCCAGTTTTTCAAGTCTTTCAACTTCAAGCTGATTATGCACGATCTCACCAAGGCAAAATAATTGTTTGTGTTTCCTGAGTTCCTGTTCCGCAATTTGTATCGCCCTGACAACTCCGGGACAAAACCCTGCATATGGATCGATCCGGATATTCATCTTTAGATTCAAATAATTTTCCCCGGTTAATATTACAAAAATATTACTTGCACCTGTCCAAATAATCAAAAGATTGATAAAATTACAATAAATCAGTTGGAAATTACATTATCTGATCACTGGTCACTCGTCACTGGTCCTTTTGTGGAAACGAAATCAGATAGTTTAGTAGTGATCGTAATAAAATTGGGTGAGCCGGCCAGGTGATATTTTGACCTTGAATAACTGATATTGAACTTTGAAATGCGTATTCCGATGCCCCAGGAAAAGCCAACAGTAGATAATTTGGATTCCACTTTCATTTCCTGTCGGCGCTGGTAATTATAACCCAGTCTGATACTAATAATTTTGGCAAGGGTTAGCTCTCCTCCAAGCACGATATGCCGCATTGCATTATCTGCAAATTTTTCAACCCCGGATTTCTCATTTACTTCCCCTGTTAAGGGATCCAAATCATCATTTATTTCATTAGGATCATCATAGGTTAAATCCCATCTCTCAAGGTGGTTTATTAGTAAAGAAAATCTAAGTGGCAGATGCTTCAGTCCTTTAGAC
>JAUWGC010000018.1 GCA_030606625.1 Bacteroidales bacterium
TGCCCATCCGTTTCCTCCTGTGGAACTTCTTGCATCCCATATTTTTTCAATAAGAAGGCCATCTGAAGATAGAGTAGAATTAACCCATAAAGAAATGGTGACGTCACCTGTTCCGAAGTTAAGGGTTGAAGAACTGGATACTTCCACATAATCATCTGTTCCGTCAAAATCCAGGCAGTTGTTTTGGGCATTAAGAAATGAGATAATTAATAAAAAGAAGATGATAACAGATGATTTTTTCATGGCTGAAAATTTTCTTTTTTTTACTATTCAGTTTGCAAGAGTCTTATTGGTTAAAAGTTATTGGTTGTAAGTTGTAGGTTGTTAGTTGCAAGTTGCAGGTTGCAGATTACAACTAATAACTAAAGGATATATAACTGAAAGGAACTCTTTGGGTTAACCAATTAACAAGTTAACGAATACGAATAAGCAAAAACTAATCCCGTATGGATGCCTACAGCATATCTTTAAATCAATAATATAAGCAGGTAAAAATAATAAGCAAAGTAGAAATGTAAAAATTAAATCCTTTGTTATAGTTGATTTTGCGATTGCCAACCTAAATTAATTATGGATAAATATTTAAATACCAGCAGAATACCAATCGTCAGCCGGATATTAATAGTTATTAATATTTATTAACAATTCGTAGATAAGTACTGATTTCAAACAGTAGTAAAAGGAAAAGCTGTTGCTGATGTTACGTTGTAGGTTGTAGGTTATAGGTTATAGGTTTCGGGTTGCGAGTTACGGGTTATTGGTTATTAAGTGGTTGGTGGTTGGTGGTTAGTGGTTAGTGGTTAGTGACTATTTCACATTTCACGATTCACTTTTTATAAATGGACTCTTGTCACTGGTCACTTGTCACTGGTCACTGATACAGCAGGGAGTTCAGAGATTATCTGGTAAAAAATCAAGGAAAGTATCTCCTCTTAAACCCAGTCGCAGTGTTTCCAGTGGGATAATTTCACCAGGGGCTATATTCCCAAGGTTCACATTAGCGCCAAAGTGCTTGATGAACCAAACTTGTTGTGATTTCAGCGGTGCTTCCCAAATAATTTTATTCGGATCAATCATACTTATGATATCATCGATCAATGATGTATCAGCTTCGCCTTTTTTATCGTAGATGCCAACAGTTCCGCTTTCCCTTGCTTCGGCAATAACTTTAAATGATCCGGCTTCAAGTTCTGCATGCATCTGGGATATCCATTCTTCATGTGGGATATCCTTGTCGGCATCTTTGGAACCTACTTCAGAAATAACAAGGTAATCTTCAGCGAGTTTTTGAATATAGCGACATTTCTGCTCATGTGGCATTGACATGGATCCGTCTGACACTTCAACTGCTTTTATATTAAGTTCATCAATATATTTCTTATAGTCGTCAAACATGTTACGGATCACGAATGCTTCGAAGAGGGTTCCACCAACATAGACCGTGACTCCATGTTCATGATAAATGCGTATTTTTTCTTTCAGGTGCCGGGTAAAAACAGAAGTGCCAAAACCCAATTTAATAATATCAATCAGATCACCTGCTGTTGAGACCAGGTTTTCGCCTTCGTTAGGGCTAAGGCCTTTGTCCATGATCATGGTAATTCCTGTTTCCCTTGGTTTGGAAGGCCTTTCTGGCAGGAAGGGAATTTCTGTGTTTCTCATAAGAAATGATTTACTTAAGTTTAGACCTGTGGTTTTTAATATTAAAAATATCGATCATTTCAAGGATATTTTTGTCTTGTTTCAGCTGAGGCATGAAATCGATAAGTTCAATGTGTTTTTCATAGTTCATATCCAGGGCATATTCAAGTTTCTTGTATGCTTCCCTGGTCATGCCAAGTTTCAGAAGATAAGCTGATTGACGGTAGAGTAAGGAGGCATTGCCCGGTTGATGTTTGAGTCCGTCGTCCAGCAGACGTACCGCTTGCTGATAATCATATTCCTTCCCAATCAGAGAAGAATAATCGAGCCATATATCAGGGTGATCAGGATCAAGTTCCACAACTTTCTTAAATGATCCAAGTGCTTCTTTGTAATTTCCGATCTTTTCCTGCATATCCCCGAGTATATACCAGTATTCAGGATTTGCACTGTCAAGATCCAAAGCTTTGTTCATATAACCTAATGCAGCTTTTGGGTCACCCAGTTCATCATGTGCAATTCCTATCCCTATCAATGCATCTGACAGGTCTTCATCCAGCTCCAGTGCCTTTTTGTAATAAATGATGGCAGAATGATACTCTTCAAGCTTTTCAAAGCATTCTCCTATGTAATAATAAGTGATACTTTCAGGTCCCTCAAGGTGAATGATTTCTTCATAGACTTTGATGGCTTTCCTGTATTTGTTCATATTTGCAAGGGTATTTGCCTTATTGAAATAAGCAGCAGAGAATTTATCTTCAATGGCAATAGCAAAATCATAGGCTTCAATAGCCTGATTATGAAGTACGGAATTATTGTAAAGAACACCAAGGTTGAACCAGGCTGCTTTGGAATATGGGTTTTTATCCAGGAACTTTTCAAAATATTCAATTCCTTGCTCATTTTGATTATTGATCTCAAAACAAAAAGATAATTCATATATGGCAGCTTCATGATCCGGATTGATGTCCAACACTTTTTTCAGGTATTCGATGGCCTTGTGATAATTGCCCATGTTTTCATATTCAAAGGCAATGTTGGTATATATTTCGTCAATATCTTCAGCATCCCCGATAGCTTTCTTGTATTCCTCAATTGCTTTGTTGTAATGTTTCATTTGACTGTAAATTGTTCCCTTGGTAAGGAATATGTCAGTATTCGAGGGTTCAATTTTCTCAATCTTATATAACAGGTCAAGTGCTCTCTCAGCCTGGTTGGAAGAAATAAACAGTCTTGCTTGCTTTAGCAGGAAATTAATGCATTCAGGATGTTGTTCAAGTGCATGGTTTATTGCACTTTTACATTTCATCAGTTTATTATGATCGAGATAAAAATCAATGATCATTTCAAATTCATCAACATCAAAGAAATAATTAGCAGCTTCCCCCAGCATTTTCTCAAAGCGCTGAATCAGCTCATCAGTATTGATCTCGTTGTTCTGATCCGGGTTTTTGTTCATCGGTTTGGTTATGTATTTAGTATAATTAGAAGTACCCGGGCAAAATTAATAAAATTTATATTCGAAAAGATCAAACTGGAAAATCAATTTTCGGGTTGTGAGTGAATGAAAAGTGAAAAGTGAAAAGTGAATAGATTGTTATTAATGGTTATTGGGTTATTGGTTATTTTTTATATCGTAAGCATTCCTGCAAGAATAGTTATTTATAGAGAGGCACAAAGAAACTCACACACCAGAACACCAATAACAACTAATAACTATTAATAACAACTAATAACTATTAATAACAATCAATAACTACTCAACTAATAACCAAAAACATCTTGTTTTAGAAACATATTTTTTTAACATTTGTAAGGAAATAATATTTATTATGGTACTTATTAAATCTATTTCCGGCATAAGGGGAACGATAGGTGGTAAACCAGGTGAAACGCTGAGCCCTTTGGATATTGTAATGTTCACTGCTGCTTTTGCTACTTTATTGCAACAAAAATCATCAGGCAAAAAGCTAAAACTGGTCATAGGCCGCGATGCCAGGGTGTCTGGTAAAATGGTAAATGATATTGTAATTGGCACATTATGCGGTAAAGGCGTTGATGTGATCGATCTGGGCTTATCAACAACACCAACTGTTGAAATTGCAATTATCGAATTAGCCGCTGATGGAGGAATTATGATCTCTGCCAGTCACAATCCCGAAAATTGGAATGCATTGAAATTGTTTAACAATATGGGGGAGTTTATCTCTGCCAGGGATGGAGAAGATATTTTAAACCTTATTGAAGAACGGGATTTTAATTTTGCAACGGTTGATAATATTGGTTGTTGTGAAAAATATGAAACAGCCATAAGGTTGCACATTGATAAAATTCTTGATCTGCCCCTTGTTAATACTGAAGCCATACAAAAAGCAGGATTCAGTGTAGCCGTTGATTGTGTTAACTCAACCGGGGGTATTTCTGTGGTGCCATTGTTGAAAGCACTGGGTGTCAGGGATATAATCGAATTATATACAGAACCTACCGGACATTTCCCTCATAATCCGGAACCATTACCAGAGAATTTGAATGAAATAGCAGATTCTGTGGTAAAAAACAATGCTGATGTTGGGTTCGTTGTTGACCCGGATGTTGATCGTTTGGCGATTGTGACTAATGAGGGTAAAATGTTTGGAGAAGAATATACCCTTGTTGCAGTGGCTGATTATATCCTGCAGCATAAGCCAGGTAATACTGTTTCAAATCTTTCATCCACAAGGGCACTTCGGGATATTACCATGAAACATGGAGGAAAATATTATGCATCTGCAGTTGGTGAGGTGAATGTTGTAGACATGATGAAAACCAATAACGCAGTGATAGGCGGTGAAGGTAACGGTGGTGTTATATATCCGGAACTTCATTATGGAAGGGATGCCCTTGCAGGTATTGCCCTGTTTCTTTCATATCTTGCCATATCCGGAAAATCCTGTGCAGATTTAAGAAAGAACTACCCTGACTATTTTATCTCGAAAAAGAAAATTGAATTATCCCCTGGTATAAATGTTGATCAGTTGCTGAAAAAAATACAGGAAAAATACAAAGACTATCAGGTCAATACTATTGATGGCCTGAAAATTGAATTTGATGAGGGATGGGTTCATCTGCGGAAATCAAATACCGAACTTGTTTTAAGGATCTATTCAGAGAATGTTTCATTGGAAAAATCAAACATATTAGCAAACGAGTTAATAAATTCTGTACATAGTTTGATAGAGCATTAAAAAAAAAGTAATATTTTCGCCTTTCAGAAAATTATATCAGCACTTTTATGCTTCGAAGAAAAAGAAAAAAGGCCAGAAGAAGAACCAAGTACAAAAAAATTACGTTTAAACTATCTACCAGGCAGGAAAAATCGCTCATTAATTATTGCAGAGCAAGAAAAACCACACCGGTCAAACTGATCAAAAAGATCATCAGACCGTATATAAACGGGTTTGATTTGGATGTTCCGGAAGAATTCTATGTTACTGAAAACCAACTTGAATTGTTTTCGGAAGATCAACCGCCTGAATCCATGAACCACAAATCTTATTGATCCATTGTCAAAATATCTTTGTAAATTGACTTTGCAAAGATAATTTTGTAAATTTAATATTTGCTAATTAATCAAAATGAAATAAATTAAACCAATCCGCTATGAAAATCAAATTATTATTAACAGTTTGTATTTTTACTCTATCCTGTGCTTTTATGCATGGAGAAGAGGTTTCCAAAGAGAAAGCATCACGTGTAGCAAAGAGTTTCTATCATGAACATTCGAATATAAGCTATGATGGGATATATTTTGATGAGGAAATAACCATAGAGTCAGATGGAATCACGGTATATTATATATTCAACCTTCCTTCGGACTTTGGTTTTGTTATAGTTTCGGCCGAAAACCATGCACTCCCGGTACTGGGATATTCTTTAGAGTGCAGGTATATTCATACAGAGCAACCGCCTAATTTTAAAAACTGGATGAAGGGATATGAAGATCAGATCCTTTATATTAAGGCAAATAATTTACCTTCCACAGATGAAATTGATGAAACCTGGCAGATATATGGAAGTAATATTAAAAAGCAAAAAAACGGGAACCGATCTATTGTCGGACCATTACTGGGCAACATAATCTGGAATCAGAATTGATATTACAATGATTCCTGCCCTTCTGATCCTGCAGGCCCATGTGGACGTGTCTATGCAGGATGTGTTGCAACCGGAGCAGGAATGGTGATGAAATACCATCACCATCCGCATCAGGGGACAGGTTCACATTCCTATGTTCATCCAACATATGGAACCTTATCAGCTAATTTTGGCGCAACAACTTACGATTGGGCAAATATGCTGGAAATAAACTCAAATGAATATATTGCACAGTTACTTTATCATATTGGGGTCTCAGTAGACATGAATTACGGGCCTTCAGGTTCAGGAGCTTATACTTCGCAGGCAGTAAGTTCATTGGTCACTTATTTTAATTATGACCCAATTGCCTTTTACGATGTGAAATCAAATTATACGGATCCTGTATGGGAAAGTATGGTTATGGCGGAACTTGATGCCGACAGGCCTTTACCTTACCGGGGACAGGGAACAGGAGGGCATTCATTTGTCTGTGATGGTTATGATGATAATTATCAAGGTACCGGAAATGTATATTTTCATTTTAACTGGGGCTGGAGCGGCTCATATAATGGTTATTATCATTTGACAGCCTTAAATCCCGGCACTGCGAATTTTACTACTGATCAGGCGGCCGGATTTAATATTCAACCCCGAACAGATGTTGTTCCGTATAGTGATTTTAATGCAGATGCAAATACAGCATGTGTGGGCAATACAGTAAATTTCTTTGATCAGTCGACCAACGGACCAAATAGTTGGAACTGGACATTCCAGGGAGGATCACCCGCGACTTCAACAAATGAAAATCCTTCAATAACCTATAATACGGTTGGTAAGTATGATGTGACACTGATTGCTTCAAATGTAACAGGAACAGGTTCTACAAATACAAAAAATGGTTATATACGTGTCTGTGATAATCCTGCAACGCCTTCCTGCATCCCATATACTTATAATATATCAAATAATGGATGGGGAATTATTAATGTGACATTAAATGATCTTGACCATACAACAGGTGATACATATGCAGATGGGGGATGCCTGGATCTTACTTGCAAGTACTCAACCGGCCTTATGCCTGGAAATTCATATACTTTGGAAATTACTGTTGGTGTGGGTAATACAGGTTCTGCTCATACTTATGTTTATATAGATTTTAATAATGATGGGGATTTCGATGATTCAGGTGAAACCATTGTTAATAATCAGATAAGTTCAGTAAACAATTTGTGGAATACCTTTACTCAGGCCGTGACGATGCCAACAGATCCTTTTGTGAACAGATTACTCCGGATGCGTGTAATGACAGATTTTAATACTTTATACGGGCCATGCAGTAATCCATATTATGGTCAGGCTGAAGACTATGGTGTATTCTTTGAGTCACCACCCGCAGCCCCGGTTGCTTTAGCTGCCTCAAATATTACTCAGATAAGTTTTGATGCCAACTGGAATGCCTCAGGCGGAGCAGATGGTTATTATCTTGATGTTGCATATGATAGCTTGTTTTCAAGTTTTGTATCTGGATATAACAATCTGGATGTTTGGGATGTAACAACGTATAATGTTAGTGGGTTATCTTCCAACACTGATTTTTTTTACAGGGTAAGAGCTTACAATACATATGGAACCAGTGGAAACTCCGATACAATAAGTGTTGCCACTTTACCATATCCTCCTGTTGCTCCTGTTGCACATCCAGCTATAAATATCTCACAAACCAGTTTTGATGCCAACTGGGATCCTTCAGCAGGTGCAGATGCCTATATCCTGTTTGTTGCTCAGGACAGCTTATTCAATTATATGATCTATGGCTATGATAGTTTGGATGTGGGTGACGACACAATCTATAATGTAGCAGGACTGATGGTAAATTCCATTTACTTTTACAGGGTCAGAGCATATAATGCGGGAGGCTTGAGCGGTAATTCTGATACAATTAAAGTGACTACTCACCCATATCCGCCATCAGCTCCTTATGCAATGGCGGCAACAAATATTCAGCAATACAGTTTTGATGCTAACTGGATGGCAAGTTATGGTGCAGATGGTTATTATCTTGATGTGGCTGTAGACAGCGTATTCCTGAATATTCTTGCTTCATATAATAATCTGAATGTTGGAAATGTCACAACATATAATGTGGCTGGATTAAATCCTGATACAAGGTATTTTTACCGTGTAAGAGCATACAATCCTGGCGGAACAAGTGGTAACTCAAATATAATTACGGTAAATACCTTACCCCTGGCACCGCCACCACCAAATGCATTGGCAGCAACTAATATTTCTCAGAATTTCTTCGATGCCAATTGGAATTCTTTACCGGGTGCTGACGGATACTACCTTGATGTTGCAGAGGATAGTATTTTTACAGCTTTTTTACCCGGATTTGAAAACATGAATGTATATGATGACACAACATATAATGTTTGGGGTGTGAATGCCAATACAACATATTATTACAGAGTGAGGGCATACAATACCGGAGGAACAAGTGGGAACTCAAATGTGATCAGTGTTACCACATTACCATATGATCCGAATGCGCCAATAGCATTACCGGCAACCAATGTTGATCAAACAAGCTTTAATGCCAACTGGAATAGTGTGCCTAATTCTATTGCATATTACCTTGATGTTGCTACCGATATGTCATTTATGGGTTTTGTACCGGGTTATCAAAACCTGAATGTTGGTTTGGATACAACATATCATGTTGAAGGACTTGAACCTGAGACTGATTATTATTACCGGGTTAGGGCTGAAAATATTGCCGGAACAAGCGGTAATTCTAATATTATAATTGTAATAACACTCCCGTATCCACCAGAATCCCCGGTTGCAACTGAAGCAACCAATATAACATTCTTTGGTTTCGATGCAAACTGGGAGGCATCAGCCAATGCTGACGGATACTTGTTAGATGTTGCGGAGGACGAGGAATTCACCAGTTTCGTGAGTGGTTATGAAAATCTGAATGTTTGGGATTTTACATCATATGCAGTGTATGGACTTGAAGAGAATACCACTTATTATTACAGACTCCGTGCATATAATATTATTGATACCAGTGATAATTCAAATATTATCAGTGCAACCACCTTACTTCTTGGTATGCCAAATGGCCCGGCAGGTAAGGAGGTTAATATATATACCAATAATGATAATATCCTTATATATATCCCTGACCCCCGGAATGCTGATGGTTATGTCGTGGTTTTCAACCTGATGGGTCAACAACTGATTAGTCAATCCATCGAATCAAGTTCAATAAATAAGATTGCTTTGCCGGTGACAAATACCGCGGTAATTGTCAAACTTGTACTGAATGGTAATATTTACATAAAGAAATTGTTTGTCGGAGGTATTGATTAGTCTTTGTATTCTGTTGTTCCTTTATATGGAGTCCTGTTCAGGATAGACCTGCCAAGGGTTATCTCATCGGTGTATTCCAGTTCATCACCAATGGCTACTCCTCTGGCAATGGTTGTTATTAAAACTCCAAATGGCGTAAGCTGTTTGTAAATGTAATAATTGGTTGTATCTCCCTCAATGGTTGTTGGTAATGCCATGATAACTTCATTGGTTTTTTTCTGGCCTATCTTGTCGACTAACGAAATGATATTAAGGTCATTAGGGCCAATACCATCTAGCGGGGAAATGATGCCGTTCAGGACATGATATATTCCGTTATATTGTCCTGTATTTTCTATTGCCATTACATCACGTATTTCTTCAACTACACATATTGTGGAATGATCTCTTTTAGGATTTCTGCAGATTTCGCATAGTTCATCATCCGAAATATTGTGACAACTGCTGCAAAACCTGATTTCCAGGCGCATCTTAATAATTGCTTCGCCAAGGGCTTCAACTTCGTGAATATCCTGTTTTAGCAAATGGAGGACAAGCCTTAATGCACTTTTTCGGCCTATCCCCGGCAGTTTGGATAATTCATCCACAGCGCGATTGACCAATTTTGATGAATAGTTATTCAAAACAGAATAATTTATGTTATTTTTGGTAACACAAAAATACGTGAAAAATGATAACTGTTTTTATGTTTATGCTTTATGAAGAAAAATAGCATTTTATTTATTCTTTTTATTATTGTTCCATTTCTTTTTTATGGCCAGGAATTGTTGAATACGAAGGTGAATGAAGTTGATTCAGAAGGAAGAAAACAAGGTTTTTGGAAAGTCTATGATGTTAATGGCAAATTAAAATTTAAGGGAAACTTCAAGGATGATATTCCTTTCGGGGAATTCATTTATTATTATCCGGGAGAGCAAATCAAGGCAGTTTCATATATATTTAACAATGGTAAAGAATCACGAACAAAGATATATCACAAAAATGGCATCTTGATTGCAGAGGGAAAATACCTTAATCGAAAAAAGGACAGTATCTGGCATTATTACAGTGATTTTGACGGGGTATTACTATCTGAGGATGTTTATAAAGACAATGTTAAAGCAGGTGTTTGGAAAACATTTTTTCCGGACGGCTCAGTGATGGAGGAGATCAATTATAAGGATGATCAAAAAAATGGCAAGTGGATTCAATATTATTCTGATGGTTTGGTCAAACTGAAAGCCACTTATATTGATGGGAAATTGCAAGGGTTAATGACGGTTTATCATTTGAACAAAGAAGTAAATATCTCAGGTACGTATAAGGAAAATCTTAAGAATGGTGTATGGATGTATTTCAATGACCATGCCGAGACTATCAAAAAAGAAGTATTTGACCATGGTATCCTGATCAGTACGGAGGAATATGAAACACTTTATAAGTAAAAGAAATAAAACCTGAACTTGTCATCCTTGTTATATTCAATTGTAGGTAAAGGCACCTTGATAAAACCGATCAAATTTAACAATATATTTAATGCTTTGGATTTTGTACGTATCCTGGTAAGATCTATATCCAATGACAGATAATATTGTCGCATCCGGTTGAAATCCGGTAATGGTTCCCCTTCATACTTTGATGGATTATTATTGGGTCCCAGCATACCTTTGGCACCATATCCGACGGCAATATTTAACCATTTTGGGAATTTTGATTCTTTTCTGAGAAATGAGTAAATATTGGCTGATAACCAGTATGTTTGCCCGTTATAATCTTTGAGCACTTGCTGTATGGTGTTTTCTCCCAGCAAATCAGGACCGTATTGTGCATATTCGGTTTTATGAAACGAAAACTTTAGCGATATTCTCTGTTCATTCCAGGCCAGTTGTTGCCCAATAAATAAAGCGGTTCCAAGACCGTTAGCAACCACATCACCCCAGGAAGCACCCCATTCTGCTGAGAATCCATCAAATATCTCAACTGTCGTCAGAAAAATAAAACCTGTGGATCCACCAAGCCATATAGCTTTTTTTTCCTTGATACCTGCCCATTTCAAGGCTGTATATCCAATCCTGCCAACATAGTATGATGTTGTTATATGTCCTACCTTATCAACCTGCAACCATTCACTGTTATCATTAAAAAAATGAAATGAGGATTTTGGATAATCAGCATACCATAAACTATACAGTCCTATCATGGTACCGGTATAAAGAACACTTCCGGTAATGATGACACCTGTATAGCGTTTGCGGTTCAGTTCTTCGGGATACTCAATAATGCTGTTTTGAGACGATAAGCATAACGGCAGAGAACAGAAAAGGATATAAAAAGTTATAAAAACAAGTACTGTTTTTTTCGTGATGGTCAATTCAAGATTTTTTACAAAAATATAAATCAATCCCGTTAAGTAAACATGGAATACAAGTTATTTTTTGATATTCATTTCATCCAAAGCGCGATGGAATTTCCTGGCATTAATATTATGCTGGTTTGCCGTTTTTGAAAAAACATGATAGCCGCTCATATCATCCTTTGCACAAAAGAATAAATAATCATGATCTTCATAATCCAATACTGCATCAATTGAGGAAATAGAAGGTAAACATATCGGGCCGGGTGGCAAACCCAGATATTTGTATGTATTATAAGGGGAATCAATTTTTTTATATTGATTTAGCACACGTCTAATAGAGTAATCCCCTACTATGTATACCAGGGTTGGATCAGCCTGTAATAACCAATTGTGCTTAAGGCGATTTATGTAAACACCTGCTATTGTTGGTTTATCAGTATCTATGGATGTTTCTTTTTCGACGATGGATGCAAGGGTCATAACTTCAGGTATGGTCATTTCCATTTTCTCTGCTTTGAAACGCCTTGTCTCGGTCCAGAATGCCTGGAATTCAGAATACATCCTTATAATGAATTGTTCAGCAGTAGTGTTCCAGTATAATTCATATGTGTTGGGAATGAACAATGTCATGATTGTTTCGGATGTTGTACCGAACTTGCTGATAAATGTTGAATCTTTTAGCAGGTCAATTATCTGGGCGGAGTCTGCTTCAATCTGCTGTCCGATCCTTCTGGCCAGTTGTTCAAGGGTGCGAATGTTATTAAATATTATCGTGATAGGTACTTGTTTTCCGGTACGCAGCATGTTGATAATTTCATTATTGTTCATATTCACATAAAAAATATACCTGCCAGGTTTAACCAGAGAAGGGTATTTTTTATTTTTAGCTACCCATTCAAATGTACCCCGGTTAATAATTAAACCCTGTTGGTATAAAATGGTTTTCACATCTTCAAAATTGGAATTACTGGGAATGTATATAGATACGGATTCCTGGTTATTAAGCCAAACATTAGACCTGAACAAGGTCATATACAACAGGTAACCAATTATACAAGAAGTGATACAAAGAAGGAGTAAAATATAAATAATGATTTTTGACCATATGGGTTTTTTCTTTTTGTACCTGTCATATCCGTATTTCGAGTGATAATAAGCCATGAAAATTTATGTGTAAAGATGCTTTAATCCTTAATTACTTATGAAATCACTTTATTTTTTGTTGATAAGTTGTAGCATATATTCATCAATCCATTTTTTGTCGACTAAAAGCCATTCTTTTTTTATCCCAACAATTTCAAAATTCTTCTTTTTGAAAAGGTCAAGGCTTGCTTGTTGTTTTATCATAACATTACTGTATAACTGATGAAGATTCAGCCGCTGAAAAGCATACCTGATCATAAGGTCAAGCGCTTTTGAAGCATAACCTTTGCCCCGTTCTTCATTTATGATCAGAATGCCAATGCCTGCTCTTTTATTAGCTGGATCAAAATCGAATAGATCAATACAACCAATGGTCTTCCTGTTTTTATCATTAACTTTCAAATCTATCATAAGCCTTAACTGTTTTGTGGAATATATATCTTCATGGGCATTTATGATATATTGTTCCAGGGTAAACCGGGAAAAAGGCGTTAAGGTGTTGCTCAGATGCCAGATAGATGAATCATTTTCCCATTGATATAAAAGATCTATATCTGATGGTTCAAGAGCTCTTAATGTGATCGTTTTAGACTCAAATATCATATTAGCAGATTTCAGATATGTTTAGAACTTAAGGAATATTAAAATTTTTTATAAACTGATAATTCACAAGTTTCTTTTTTTACGCATATTAGTGCTATTTGTTATATTTGATAATGCATTATTTGAAATAATGTTTTCCGTTATTTGGTTATTTGTTATTAAACCTGAAACCTGCTTCGTAAGGAGTGCCTGCGGCGTAACCTGTTATTATAGGTTCATCAGATATTTATTTCCCCATTAAAAACCTTTTGCACTGGTCCTGTAAGCCAGATATTTTTAAATGCCCCATTTGAAAACTTAAAATCCACTATAAGTTCACCTCCCGGTGTTTTGATTATAAAGTGTTCGGATTTGATTTGTAAATATGCAGCTATGGCCGAGGCTGTTACACCTGTTCCGCAAGATAGTGTTTCATTTTCAACTCCTCTTTCATAGGTTCTGACAAACAAATGGTTTTTTTTGATCTGAACAAAATCAACATTAATACCGTTTTTTGAAAAAGGTTTGCTGAACCTGATCTTTCTGCCTTCTTCAAAGACATTTATTTGATCGATTTGATCAACAAACTTTATATAATGAGGGACTCCGGTATTAATGATCAGATGGTCATTATTTTCCCGGAAGTGATCAACATCATTCAGGCTTAATCTTACGATAGTTCTATTTTGGGCTCTTTTAATGATAAACCCGGAATGTTTGCCATCATTTGCTAAAAATGCTGCTTTTTCTGTGATGAGTCCCAAATCCCGGGCAAAGGCAGTGATGCAGCGGCCACCATTGCCACATATGTTTGCTTCCTGGCCATTAGCATTGAAATATGACATTCTGAAATCATATTCCGGGTGTTTATTTAATAGTATTAAACCGTCTGCACCTATTCCAAATTTACGGTTACAAAGCCGGGAAATGGTATTGGCACTATTTTTGAGGATACTTGAACGGTCATCGATCATAATAAAATCGTTTCCTGTTCCCTCATATTTAAAAAAGGATAAGATCATTTTAAAATTAAAAAATATTAATACAAATATACAAAATAACAGATGTTTGCGTTTTAACAAATATTATGAATAATTAACATTATTTAAATTATCTCTAAATAATATAATAATAAATTTACTGATAATTAATAAGGGTGAATGTTTTCAACAATTTATTCAATTATTTGTTAATACTTTAAGGTATGATGAAAAAGATATTAATTATTACAGTAGTTTTTATACTCGGCGGAGTGGTGTTTCTGTTGACTGCAGGGACATTAATAAAAAATGAAAAACCTGAACGTATTGTTGTTCAGCGAGAACCAATTCCTGTACAGCATGCCAGTCTATTTTCACCTCTTCCCATCGATGGACCTGATTTTACCAAAGCAGCGGCACAAACTGTTGATGCTGTTGTTCATATAAGATCGCAGTTTCGCAGGAAGAGTAATGTTTACGATGACTTTTTTGGTACATTCCGTGAATACTTTGGTTATGGTTCCAAATACGAGCGTGAATATCCGATATCAGGTTGGGGTTCAGGTGTTATTATTACATCTGATGGATATATTGTTACGAACAATCATGTAGTCCAGGGAGCAGAGTTGATTGAGGTAACACTGAATGATAAACATACTTATGAGGCAGAGATCATCGGTACAGATGTTTCAACTGACCTTGCCCTAATAAAAATAGATTCGGATGATCTGCCATTTATTTCATATGGTAACTCTGATGATGTCAGGGTAGGGGAGTGGGTACTGGCCATTGGTAATCCATTCAACCTCACTTCAACTGTTACAGCAGGTATTGTCAGTGCAAAAGCCAGAAATATTAACATTCTTGGCAGTCAGTCAAGCATTGAATCATTCATTCAGACCGATGCTGCTGTAAATCGTGGTAATAGTGGAGGTGCGTTGGTAAATATTGAGGGAAAGCTGATTGGGATCAATGCTGCTATTGCCAGTAATACAGGTTATTATACTGGCTATTCCTTTGCTATACCTGTTAACATAGTAAGGAAAGTCATGGATGATTTATTGATATATGGTGAGGTGCAACGTGCATATATAGGCATTATTATACGTGAAATAGACAATGATTTTGCACAAGAACAAGGATTTGATGATCTCAAAGGTATCTATATTGAGGAAATTACAGATAATGGCGGTGCACAGGCAGCAGGTATAAGAGAAGGTGATATAATTAAACTGATCAATGGCAAAGATGTAAACAGTTTTTCTCAGTTGCTTGAATTAGTAAGCCAACACAGACCCGGAGATGTTGTTCCTGTGAGTGTTAATAGAAATAACAAAATTATCCATTTCAATGTGGAATTAAGAAATGAAGATGGAACAACCTCTGTTGTAAAAAAGGAAGACAAGTTTTATAACGATGTTCTTGGTGCCACTTTGAAAAGGATATCTGATAAAGACAAGCAGACCTTCATGATCAACAACGGCCTTAAGGTTACATCCACCGACAATGGGGTCCTGAAAAGTGGAGGTATCAGGGATGGATTTATCATTACACGTATTAATGATATAAGGATCAGTACAAAAGATAACCTGGAAAAAGCCCTTAATGAAAGTGATGATTTTATCAAGATACAGGGAATTTATCCAAATGGAATGCGGGTAACTTACGAATTCAGTTTGTAGTTATTTGATGTATGTTTTTTAAAACCCTGTATTTTTACTACTTTTTAAGGGCCTTGTCTATAAGTTAATAACATTTTTTGGTTATTTTGAATGTTTTTAAATAATTGTATAAAATATTTTATTAAATTGCATCTTTAAATTTTCTATTAGATAGAAAGTTTAGAATATTTACATGTTGCTGTGGTAAATATTTAGGTTCTTGGAATTTATTGAATTAAGAATCAGAGAAAGGAGATTATGAGACAATTAAAAATCACAAAGTCCATTACCAACCGTGAAACAGCATCCCTTGATAAGTATTTGCAGGATATTGGAAAAGAAGAACTAATTACTGCTGAAGAAGAAGTTGAATTAGCACGAAAGATCAAAGCAGGAGAACACACAGCACTCGATAAATTAACCAAAGCAAATTTACGTTTTGTTGTATCTGTTGCAAAACAATATCAAAATCAGGGATTAAGTTTGCCGGATCTTATTAATGAGGGAAATCTCGGGTTGATCAAAGCTGCTAAGCGGTTTGATGAAACCAGAGGATTTAAGTTTATTTCTTATGCAGTATGGTGGATTCGCCAATCTATCCTGCAGGCTTTGGCTGAACAGTCAAGGATAGTAAGATTGCCATTGAATCAGGTCGGTTCCCTTAACAAAATCAAAAAAGCTACCTCAAGACTTGAACAAGTATTTGAACGTACTCCTTCAACAGATGAAATTGCAGAACTGATGGAGATACCGGGATATAAGGTGGATAAAGCAATGAAAATTACCACTAAATATGTCTCAGTGGACGCACCCATCGGCCAGGATGACGATACAAAATTTCTCGATATTTATATTCATGATGACACTCCCAAAACTGATGGTGGCCTCATGAGGGAATCACTAAACAAGGAAATACAACGCTCTCTGGCAACCCTTACAGAAAAAGAAAGAAATGTGATCAATTTGTATTACGGTATTGGTATGAATCATGGTTTAACACTTGAAGAAATCGGGGCAAAGTTCGATTTAACCCGCGAAAGAGTGAGACAAATTAAAGAAAAAGCCATCAGGAGGCTGAAACATACAGCAAGGAGCAAGCTGCTAAGAGCCTATCTTGGTGAGTAGAAAAAATTACTGACTTAAAAAGGGATTGCAAAATTTTTTTTCGTAATCCCTTTTTTTTATTTTTGGTGAAAATAATTCAGTTTATCTAATAAGATCTTATCGGATTCAATTATCATCATAAATAGAAAATAATATGAATGAAAAACAAATTGAAGCTAAAGAAAATCACTTTAAGGAATCATTAAATAATTGGATAGAAGATGAAAAGCTCGGATTCGAATTTGTGAATGTGCTGGGGAAGTTGTTCTATGAAAAATCAATTGAGTTGATCCTTTTTAGAAGCCAATTGCTTGACAGAAGTTCAAGTGTGATCCTCTTCAAACATTCTTATGCAAAAACAGTAGTTGGAAAGAAACTTGATATTCGTGATTCTTTGGCTATTGCAAAGGCCATATTTGAATTGGATATTATACAGGCTCGATTGGATATTGGACGCCTGAATTATGAATGGACTAATGAAAAACAGAATTATAAAAATGTTAATGAATTTGTTAGTGATAAACTAAAGAAAACTATTGGTAAAGAACCTCTGTTCCGGAAACCCAGGGATGTTGTTTTATATGGTTTTGGCCGGATTGGACGCTTGCTTTTAAGAGAATTAATTATTCAGGGTAATGGCACACAACTGAGAGTACGCGCTATTGTTACCCGGAGAAATACACCAGAAGATATTAAGAAACGTGCCTCCCTGGTCAGGCATGATTCTGTTCATGGCCCATTTAGAGGCAATGTTATTGAAGATGTGGAAAATAAAACAATTAATGTGAATGGCAATATTGTGAAAATGCTGGCAGCCAATGCCCCGGAAGAAATTAACTATGAAGCCGAGGGTATCAGGGATGCTATCCTGATCGATAATACAGGTATCTATAAAGATCGTGAATCACTTGGCAGACATCTTAAAGCCAAAGGAATCAGTAAAGTAATACTAACTGCTCCTGCCAAGGGAGACATACTGAATATTGTTTATGGCATTAATCATAAAGATCTGGATATTGATAATGAGAACATCTTTTCTGCTGCTTCCTGTACTACCAATGCAATTGTGCCCATCCTGTATGTTATTGAGAATAAGCTCGGTATAGAAAAAGGACATATTGAAACCATACATGCTTATACTAATGACCAGAATCTTACGGACAATTATCATCCCAAACCCAGGCGTGGACGTTCAGCACCGCTGAATATGGTTATAACTTCAACAGGTGCAGGTTCTGCTGCCGCAAAGGTCATACCCTCATTAAAAGGAAAACTGACAGCAAATGCAGTACGTGTTCCCGTTCCCAATGTATCTCTTGCCATACTCTCGCTGAATACTAAAAGAGAAACAACAAGTGAAGAAATTGATCAAATCCTCAAGGATGCTGCTTTAAAAGGTGGGCTTGTAGAACAGATCCGTTATTCAGCATCCGATGAATTAGTTTCAACCGATTTCATCGGTGATCCCGTTGCCGGGATCTATGATTCACCATCTACTAAGGTTTCGGCTGATGGAAAACATATCGTTGTTTACCTATGGTACGACAATGAGTTTGGATATACAATACAGGTGATGCGACTGATTAAGCACATTGCAAAAGTTAAACGTTTCCGTTATTATTAAAATATATTGAAAAATATACTGGGGCAATTCTCAGGGAATTGCCCTTTTTACTTTTTATTCTGTTCTTATTAATCATTTCGTAATGGCTAAAACAAAATATATATTTGTAACAGGCGGTGTGTCATCCTCTTTGGGTAAGGGTATCATTTCTGCATCCATTGCCAAGCTACTTCAGGCCAGGGGATATACAAGCACTATCCAGAAACTTGATCCTTATATTAATGTGGATCCGGGCACATTAAATCCTTATGAACACGGAGAATGTTATGTTACAGAGGATGGTGCTGAGACCGATCTTGACCTTGGTCATTATGAAAGATTTTCCAATGTTCCGACAAGCCAGGCCAATAACGTTACTACTGGCAGGATATATCAAACAGTTATTAATAAGGAAAGAAAAGGTGATTACCTGGGTGAAACAGTTCAGGTGATCCCGCATATCACTGATGAAATCAAAAGAAGCATAAAAGTCCTGGGCGATAATGGAAATTATGATTTTGTGATAACGGAAATTGGCGGTACGGTTGGTGACATTGAATCATTACCATATATTGAGGCCGTCAGGCAGATGCGGTTTGAAATGGGGGATGACTGCCTTGTGGTCCACCTCACACTTATTCCATACCTGGCTGCAGCCCAGGAACTGAAAACAAAACCTACCCAACATTCTGTTAAAACCTTACTTGAATCAGGAGTCCAGCCCGATATCATTGTATGCAGGACCCAAAAACATATTAATGAGAGTATCAGATCCAAGATCTCACTTTTTTGCAATGTTCCGATAAGTTCGGTGATTGAATCCATCGATGCTGAAACTATTTATGATGTCCCAATACTGATGAAAGAGGAGAAACTTGACATTGAAATATTAAAAAAAACTAAAATGCCCCATGATGTTTATCCGGATCTGAAAAATTGGGAGGAATTTCTTCGTAAGCTCAAGCATCCGAAGCATGAGGTCAGGATCGGGTTGATCGGGAAATATGTTGAGTTGAAAGATGCCTACAAATCTATCAATGAGTCGTTCATTCATGCCAGTGCAGAGAATGAATGCAAGGTCAAGGTTGAATCCATTCATTCTGAAAGCATTAACTCTTCTAATGTTGAAGAAAAGCTTCATGGCCTGAATGGTATTCTGGTGGCACCTGGTTTTGGGGAAAGGGGAATAGAAGGGAAAATTGCAGCGATATCTTATGCCAGGGAAAAAAAGATCCCTTTCTTTGGCATCTGTCTGGGAATGCAATGTGCAGTGGTCGAATTTGCAAAAAATGTCCTTGGTCATAAGGAAGCTCACACAACAGAGATTTTCCCGGATACTAAATACCCTGTTATTTATCTGATGGAACACCAGAAGAAGATAATAAACAAAGGTGGTACAATGCGGTTGGGTGCCTATCCCTGCAGGTTAGAGGAAGGAACAAAAACATATGATATTTACAAAACATATGATATTTCCGAACGTCACAGACACCGCTATGAGTTTAACAATGAATACATTGAATCATATAGACAAGCAGGTATGATTCCCTCGGGTATCAATCCTGAAAGTAATTTGGTGGAGATCATGGAATTAAAAAACCACCCCTGGTTTATTGGTGTCCAGTTCCATCCCGAATATCATAGTACCGTAGCAAAACCGCATCCTTTGTTTGTGAGTTTTGTAAATGCAGCGATGAAACATAAAGGGATTGGGTAACTTTAGCAGTAGAAAATGAACTTTCCATTTTGGAACAATTGAAGTATATTTGCCAATCTGAATTTTTCTTAAAATAAGCTCAATGAATAGAAACACTATTATAGGACTTATTGTTATTTTCGCCATTTTCATTGGCTGGAGTGTCTTGATGAGGCCATCCAAGGAAGAACTTGAAGCCCAAAAAAGGCATCAGGATTCCCTGATAATGGTTCAAAGAAAGATTGATTCTCTTAACATTGTTAAACGGATAAAGCAACAGGAACAGATACAGGAAGAACAACAGGTGCTCAAAGATACCGTAACGGTGGATATCCCGATAACTGAAGAATCTCAAATAGACAGGAGCAAATACGGAGTTTTTGCAAATTCATCAATCGGTGAGAATAAATTTTACACCCTTGAAAATGACCTGATCAAAATGGTCATCTCGGATAAAGGAGGACGTGTTTATTCTGTTGAACTGAAGGATTATCAAACATATGATTCTTTGCCACTTATTTTGTTTGATTCAGATACCAGTGTATTTGGGCTTTTGTTCTATGCCAATAATAAAATTATATTTTCCAATGATTTTTATTTCCATCCTTACATAAATGGCGAGCCGTATTCCGGTCCTGATAGCTTAATTGCAACAGATGGCGACAGCCTCCGGTTTTCGATGCGATTGTTCACTGATGCTTCTGATCCTGCTTTTAATCCCGGTCAATACATTGAGTTTACCTACACCATCCGGAGCAGTGACTATATGGTTGGGTTTAATATCAATATTGTCGGATTGAAGGATATTATCTCAACCAGAGGAAACCTGATTGATCTTTCATGGAATACCAGTATACGCAAACAAGAAAAGTCGGTAGACAGGTACAATGCCCCTACAATATATTATCAGTTTTATAATGGTGATGTGGATTATCTGTCTGAAACAAAAGATGATGAAGAATCTTTCACTGATAAACTTAAATGGGTATCTTTTAAACAACGTTTCTTCTCATCTACTATTATTGCAAAGGATTATTTTGTTAATCCTGTTCTGGAAGTATTTACTGATCCCAACCCTCACAGTGAGAGGTACCTGAAGTCCATGAAAGCAACCCTGGGAATTCCATATGATGGCTTTGGTGACAGAGATTATGACTTTTCATTTTATTTTGGCCCGAATCAGTACAATACCATGCGGGCTTACCATCTTGATCTGGAAAGGCAGATCCCGCTTGGGTGGAGTTTTTTCCTTATGCAATGGATCAACAGATTTGCTGTTATTCCTGTATTTACTTACCTGGGAACCTTCGGGTGGAATTATGGGATCATTATCCTCGTATTAACCATTTTGTTAAAGATTTTACTATTCCCAATTGCCTATAAGACATACAAGTCATCGGCAAAAATGCGTGTCCTGAAACCGGAGGTTGATGAGCTCGGTAAAAAATTTCCAAAGAAAGAGGATGCAATGAAGAAACAAAAGGCTGTTATGGCCTTGTACAAAAAGGCAGGCGTTAACCCGATGGCCGGATGTATACCCATGTTACTTCAGTTCCCGATCTTAATTGCAATGTTCCGTTTTTTTCCATCCTGCATTGAATTAAGGCAACAACCATTTTTATGGGCAACTGACTTGTCAAGTTATGATTCTATTCTTAATTTACCTTTTAATATTCCGTTTTACGGAAGCCATGTAAGCCTTTTCACACTTTTAATGACCGTTTCCACTATTATTTATACCAGGATCAATAATCAGATGATGGGTGCTTCAAGCCAGCAAATGCCCGGCATGAAGATGATGATGTACTTAATGCCTGTTATGTTTCTGGGTCTTTTCAATAATTATGCTTCAGCACTCAGTTATTATTATTTACTTGCTAACCTGATCACATTTGCTCAGATGTTTCTCATACGTCAAACCATTGATGAGAAGAAAATTTATCAGAAGATACAGGAACACAAGATAAAGCCTAAGAAAAAGTCAGGATTCCAAAAAAGGCTGGCAGAAGCGGCAAAAAGAAAAGGATATTCCTCATCTTACGGAAAGAAATAATTTTTAGCACAATTTTTGTATCGCCTGTTAATAAAATTTAAAGTTTATCTCGATATATCAGGGATAAGGTTCAGGGTTTTTAAAACTTTATGTTTTATTAATATTAATACGAATGCCTATGAGACTGACATATACTTTGTTATGTCTGATTTTATTTTTTACCGGGGCAAGAACACAATCGATCAAAATAATTGATGAGTTTACCAGGCATCCTGTAGAAAATGTTGCCGTTTATAATATTGATCATAGTTTCACTGCATTATCAAATGTTAAGGGCATTGCTGAGATAAAAATATTTAACACCAATGACACCCTCGTATTCCAGCATCCATCCTATAAAGTAATTAATTTATTATTGAGTGAAATAGAAAAAATGGATTTTATTGTGATGCTTACAAAAAAATCCTACGATCTTAATGAGGTGATCATATCTGCTAGTAAATGGGAACAGGATAAGACGGAAGTTCCAAATAAGATCATAACCATTTCTGCTAAGGAAGTGGCTTTTAACAATCCTCAGACATCTGCTGATTTATTGGGAAATACGCACCAGATATTTATTCAGAAGAGCCAGCTGGGTGGAGGAAGTCCAATGATTAGAGGTTTTGCTGCCAATTCAGTTCTCCTTGTTGTGGACGGTGTCCGGATGAATAATACAATCTTCCGCAGCGGGAATTTGCAGAATGTTATTCTGCTTGATCCGAACATAATAGCGAATGCCGAAGTAATCTTCGGACCGGGTTCTATTATTTACGGAAGCGATGCACTGGGTGGAGTAATAGATTTTCACACCAGGCAACCTGCCCTTTCAACCGGAAAACGGTTTGAGACAAAGGCAAATATTCTTGCCAGGTATTCATCTGCAGATAATGAACGGACAGGTCATATCGATATTAATCTGAGTACCGGGAAATGGGGCTTCCTGACAAGTATTACGACAGGTTTTTTTGATGATCTGAGGATGGGTAGCTACCGGCATGATGATTATCTCAGAAAATATTATGCAGGGAGGATCAATGGTACTGATGTTATGATCAAAAATGATGAAGAAAGGGTACAGAAATTTTCAGGTTATGACCAGTTAAACCTGATGCAAAAGGTCAGGTTCAAGCCAAATAATAATTTTGATATTACTTATGGGTTTCACTTTTCCGAGACATCAGACATACCCAGGTATGACAGATTGATCCAGTATAAGAATGATTCAGTCCTGAAATACAGCCAATGGTATTATGGGCCACAACGATGGATGCTACATAATATAAATACAAGGATCAAAAAGCGAAATACTTTTTTTGATGAGGCAAAGATCACACTGGCATATCAGGATTACCAGGAGAGCAGGCACAGCAGGAAGTTTGACAATGACTATTTGAAGTCTCAGGAAGAGGCTGTTGATATCTTTTCAGGAAATCTTGATCTTGAACGGCAATTCCGCAAGAATAACTTTGTTTTTTATGGTTTTGAAGCAATATATAACAATGTTAAATCCACAGCACATAAAACAAACATTATTAATGGTTTGACAAGCCCCACAGGGTCAAGGTATCCTGATGGTAACAATGATTACCTGACACTGGCTGGATATCTGAGCTATAAACGGAATTTCGGAGATAAATTAACATTGATTACCGGAATACGCTATAACTATATTTCTTTGAAGTCAACAATCAAAGATACTTCGATCTATCATCTTCCTTTTGATAAAATAGAATTGGTTAATAGTGCTGTGAACGGAAGTATTGGCATGACTTTCAGGCCAGGATCCTGGCAGTTGAACACAAATCTTTCATCAGGCTTCAGGGCCCCTAACCTGGATGATGTCGCAAAAGTGTTTGATTCCGAACCCGGAAATGTTGTGGTTCCAAACCCAGGCCTTAAGCCTGAATATGCATACAATTTAGATATGGGATTTATCAAACGCTTTGAAGATATCGCAAGTTTTGAAGTCACCGTATTCTATACATTTCTCATTGATGCAATGGTGAGACGTGATTTTACCTTTAATGGTAAGGATTCGATATTTTATGATGGTGAATTAAGTAAAGTTGAAGCTGTTGTAAATACTGGTAAAGCACAAATATACGGAGGTAGTTTCCTGTTTAATTCAAAACTTTGGCGTTATTTCTCATTATTTGCTACCATTACATATACCAGGGGAGAAGATGGTGATGGTATTCCATTGAGACATGTTTCGCCTTTGTTTGGCAATGCAACCATTATATTTTCAATTGAAAAATTCAAAGCAGAGTTGTTTACTGACTTCAACGGGGAGATATCCAATAAAAACCTGACTCCTTCAGAACAAGCTAAACCTCATATGTATGCATCTGATAAAAACGGCTATCCATATGCTCCTGCATGGTGGACACTAAACTTTAAATCATCCTATAAAATAGGGGAGGTGCTGATCCTGGATTTTGGCATAGGAAATATTCTTGATCAAAGATACAGACCCTATTCCTCAGGGATTGTTGCGCCCGGAAGAAACCTTATAATTGGAATAAGGGCAAGATTTTAAGAAATACAAACCTTATTCTTGTGACACTAAATCAGAATAGATGCAGATAAGAAAATAATTATTGCTTTTAAATTACTTTTGCATATGCTACAGGCGGATTTATTGAGTCGTCAATTTTTAGCTCAACAATATCCTGATGGCTTTTTAGCATTTTGGACAGCCTTCCGTAGGATACCTCTTTTCTTCTTAGAAATGCCCCTATTTTAGCAAGGTTTGCCCATCCTGCATCATCTGCATTACTTCTGATTGTCTCTTTTATAATATTCTGAAGTTCTACTTTTTCCATAATTCATATATTATTAAAGGTGTTATTAATAATAACATGATAAACAAAAAAATTTCTTAATAAGTAATATAAAATATTAAGAATAATCAAAATACTATTAGATATCTGCAAAGGAAAACATCTTACTTAAAGACAAATTCTTCGCATTAATATAAAGACTCTTATAACCCAAAATATCACAGTATAAAGGTATTACATTTGGGAGGCAAAAAAAAGGTAGATAATTACCGATTTTTACCAGTAAAAAAAGGAAGTTATAACGGCCAAAAAAGGATAAAAAAGAGAAATTTGCTGTGTAATATTATGTTCCGGCTAAGCCAGGCTGATTAGCTTTTGATGTATCTTATTTACCTGTGGAATGAGCATTCTCTTCTCGTTATTGATAAT
>JAUWGC010000142.1 GCA_030606625.1 Bacteroidales bacterium
AATATAAAGACGGAAAAGGAAACATAAAAGTCCGGTTCGGTTTAAACGGCAATCTCATCCGGTTTGAAGTGATTGATGATGGCATTGGCCGGGAAAAAGCAATAGAAATCCAGCTTAAACAGAATAAGGATCACCGCTCCATGGCGACAGATATAACCCGCGAACGTCTTGCAATTCTCAACAAAAAACTCAAGAAAAAAATTACACTTGAGATTATTGATTTAAAAAACAAAGCAGGTTTAGGTACAGGGACTAAAGTAGTGTTTGAGATACCACTTTCCATATCCTAAACTTCACAAAAACAGAACAGAGTATTTGCTAAAACGAACATAAACATAAGATAATAAGGATGTTATATCAGTTTTAGGCTGGTCCTGGTGGCCCATGCAAGAAAGCCTCATAACTTATTGCTTATGAGGTTTTTGCACTTTCTATAAACTTTGACCCACCTGTTCCGGCTTGATATCAACCAGAGAACATGGGTCAATATGACCGGAATTTGCAATCAGTGACCAGTAACCCGTGACCAGAAAATCAAATATCAGATATCAGATATCATGAATCAGATATCAAAAAAGGGGCGATGCATCGCATGCCCCTTTTTTGCCGCTCCCCAAGCTGGACTCGAACCAGCGACACCCTGATTAACAGTCAGGTGCTCTAACCAACTGAGCTATTGGGGAATGATTTTTAAAAAGTTGTGCAAAATTACATAAATATTTTTAATACCCAATTACTTTTACTGAAATTATTACATCGGCACATTCACTCATTTGATCATCTTTAAAAAGCCGATCTCCTTTTCTTTCAGATGACGCCATTTACCGCGGGGAACATCTTTTTTGGTGAGGCCTGCAAATACAACCCTGTCTAACTTTAAAACATTATAACCTATAGATTCGAATAATCTTTTGATAATCCGGTTCTTCCCTGAATGCAACTCAATACCCACTTCTCTTTTGTTCTTTCCGCCCTCAGCATAAGCTATGGCATCTACCTTGATGAATCCGTCTTCCAATTCTATTCCTTCGGCAATAGTTGCTATATCCTTTTTGGACAATGCCTTATCCAATACAACATGGTAAATCTTTCTTACTCTATGCTTAGGATGGGTAAGCTTTTTGGCAAGTTCGCCATTATTGGTAAACAGTAGTAATCCGGTGGTGTTCCTGTCGAGCCGGCCAACCGGATAGATCCGTTCGTCACAGGCATTCCTGACGAGGTTCATCACTGTTTTCCTTTCAAAAGGATCTTCGGTTGTGGTTATGAACCCCTTGGGCTTGTTGAGGAGAACATACCTTGTTTTTTCTCTTGTAATGGTCTGATCACCGTATTGAACCTTATCGGAAGGAGATACTTTTGTGCCCAGCAGTGTAATGATCTTCCCATTGACTTTGATGACTCCGGCATCGATCAGCTTGTCGGCTTCCCTCCTGGAACAGATGCCGGCATCTGCAATGTATTTATTCAACCTGATCAACCCGCCATTGCCTCCTTTTGTATAGGTTGTTTTGCTGTATTTCTTTTGCCGCTTTTTAACTTCTTCACTTTGCTCCTTAGAAACATGAGACTTTTTCTTATGTTCAAACTTAGATTTGGATTTCTTATTGATAAAGGTTGAAAAATCACCGTGCTTTTTCCGTTTGTCTTTCGAACTGCCTTCTTTCATCATATTGAGGAGTTTATATTGCAAAGTTAAGAAGAAAAGTTTGATTATAATTAGTTCCGTTCTCGCAGATTTACGCAGTGAAAAAATCTGCGTTCATCTACCGGGAACCTGTTTTTATAACGTTGGATAAAATGCATCCGGAATATGATTGATCTTACTTCCTGTGGGGGTAATTAACACTGAAACAATATCAAACCTGGTTTCTTTATCAATGTTTTTCCACCTGATATATTTCCCTGCAGCCCTGATCAGGAATCGTTGTTTTCTTTTATCGACAAATACCTCCGGATTACCGTAGTAGCTTGAAGACCTGGTTTTCACCTCCACAATGACAAGATAATCTCCTTCTTCGGCGATGATGTCAATTTCGTCTTTACCATAGCGGTAGTTGGTCTCAAGAATCTGAAACCCCTTGCTCGTAAGGTATTTTCTTGCAAGCTCCTCTCCTTTTTGGCCCAGTTCATTGTGCTCTGCCATGAGAAATATGATTTACGATACACGATATACGATATACGGTATACGATATCTTAGAATTAGCTATTGTAGGTTTCGTTTAGCTGTCTTTATTGTGCTAACAAATATTGAAATAAGCTCATTATTTTCAATTAATATTTTTTCTATAATATTTGGGTTTTTATGATAACCAAATTTTATTATCAACTTTAAGGCTATCAAAGTTTCTCTTAACTCCTTTAAGATAATTTTAGATTTATGAATGAAGTCTTTTTTTGATTCAGCATCAGTTACTTCACCATAATTTAAAGCAACAGATGTCCCTGAACGAATCATCTGATCTGATAAATGAAGAGTTACTTTATTTTTAGGTAAAGCATCAGTTAATCTGATAATATTATAAGCAAAATCAACCAACCTATTCTCCAACTCATATTTATTCATAATCCAAAATCTTAAATCCAATATCTCATATCAAATCGTATATCGTATATCGTCTATCGTGTATCGTATATAATTAACGATTGTAAACTCTACTGTAATAACAATTACGCACTAAGGAATGAAAACAAGAGAAACAGCATCATCCACCAACATTTCTGCCTCCCTTCCAACTATTAATACCCGATTATCCAAAATGTGCCCTGCAGGAAATCCAAAACATACGGGGTAGGAATATTCTGTAACTGATTCTGCAATGATCTCATAGGCTGGTTTACCAAATGGTACTTTATTATCATTCATTTCCGTCATGCCGCCAATGAGGAGACCGGCAAGATTGCTGAGTTTGCCGCTCCTTTTGAGGTTCATCATCATGCGGTCGATATGGTAAAGATACTCGTCGAGGTCTTCGATGAAAAGAATTTTATTGTGTGTGTTTATGTCAGACGAAGTGCCGTTCATGCTGTACAGGATGGACAGGTTGCCGCCAACCACAATGCCTTTGCATGTTCCTTTGCGGTTGAAGGGATGAGGCTCTAGCCTGTATGAGATAGGTTCGCCAAACAAGGCTTTTTTTAATGACAGGATGGCCTCAGAACAGCGGGGATTTTTCGGAAAGTTCAACGGCATGATACCATGCATGGTCTCAATGCTGAAATTACTGTGAATATGGGAAAGTAATACCGTTGCATCACTGTAACCCACGATCCATTTGGGATTTGTTATGAATCTGCTGAAATCAATACGGTCGATGATACGTGCCGTTCCATATCCACCTCTGGCACAGATTATTGCCCGAATCTTATCGTCATCCAGCATGGATTGCAGGTCCGCAGCACGCTGTTCATCCGTCCCGGCATACTGATTATCCTCTGAAAAAAGGTGTTTACCAGGTTCAACCTGCAACCCCCAATTCTCAAAAACACGAATGGCCTGATCAATTTTTTCTTTACTGATCTTTCGGGCCGTGGAAATTATCCCGATTTTATCACCTGGTTTCAGATATGATGGTGTTTGCATAGAAGATAGTGAAATGTGAAAAGTGAAATGTGAAAAGTGAGAAGATTTTATGATTAGTGATTATAAATTAGATTAAAGCCATAAAACGAATCATATTCTAAATACTCAACTCTCACTTACATGTCTTAATACTTTTTACTCTGTACTCAGTACTATCTATTCTTTTCACTTTTCACTTTTCACTCTTCACCCTTATTATTATCTTTGCCGAAATTACATGAAATAACCGACAATGGGAAATACCAGGCAAAATTTTAAACGGTATACCGTTACTTCGGCATTGCCATATGCTAACGGACCTATTCACATTGGACATTTGGCAGGTGTTTACATTCCAGCAGATATCTACGCCAGGTATCTTCGTTCAAAAGGTGTTGATGTGCTATTCATAGGCGGATCAGATGAACATGGCGTGCCCATCACGATCAAAGCACGCCAGCAGGGTGTCTCCCCGCAGGAGATCGTTGATAAATACCATGAAATGATCAAAAAATCATTTGCCGACTTCGGTATTTCATTTGATATATATTCCAGGACTTCCAATAAGATCCACCACGAAACAGCATCGGAGTTCTTCAAAACCATGTATGATAAAGGTGAATTCATTGAAAAGACCTCCCTGCAGTATTACGATGAAGAAAGCCACCAGTTCCTGGCTGACAGATATATCACCGGCACCTGTCCCCACTGTGGTTATGAAAAGGCATACGGAGATCAGTGCGAGAACTGTGGTACCTCCCTAAGTCCCAATGACCTCATTAATCCCAGGTCAGCATTAAGCGGCAATAAACCTGTCAGGAAGGAAACAAAACACTGGTACCTGCCATTGAATAACTACCAGGACTGGCTGCACGAATGGATCATTGAGGGGCACAAAAATGACTGGAAGCCAAATGTTTATGGCCAATGCAAATCATGGCTTGACCACGGACTGCAACCCCGCGCTGTTACCCGCGACCTCGACTGGGGAGTAAAAATACCCCTGGAGGGAACCGAAGGTAAAGTTCTGTATGTCTGGTTTGATGCTCCCATAGGATATATTTCAGCTACCAGGGAGTGGGGAGAGCAAAATAACAAGGACTGGGAACCCTATTGGAAAGATAAAGACACCAGGCTGATCCATTTTATCGGGAAAGACAACATCGTTTTCCACTGCATCATGTTCCCGGCTATGTTAAAACAGGAAGGATCTTATATCCTGCCTGACAATGTACCTGCTTTCGAATTCATGAACCTGGAAAACGACAAGATCTCTACTTCCCGTAACTGGGCTGTATGGTTGCACGAATACCTTGAGGAATTTCCGGGCAAACAGGATGTTTTAAGATATATTCTGACAACCAACGCACCGGAAACCAAAGACAATGACTTTACCTGGAAGGACTTCCAGGCCAGGAATAATAATGAACTGCTGGCCATCTTCGGTAATTTTGTAAACCGCACACTGGTGCTTACACAAAAATATTTTGAAGGCAAAGTGCCGGAGTTGGAAAACTTAACGGAAATTGATAAAAAAACCCTGGAAGAGATCGGAACCTATCCTGACAAGGTCGGTAATAGTCTTGACAACTTCCGCTTCCGTGAGGCTCTGTCCGGAATGATGAACCTGGCGCGCCTTGGTAACAAATACCTTACCGATTCCGAGCCATGGAAACTCATCAAGACAGATGAAGACAGGGTGAAGACTATCCTGAATATATCACTGCAGATCTGTGCCAACCTGGTGATCTTATGTGAACCTTTCCTGCCTTTCACTGCCAGTAAACTGGCAGGC
>JAUWGC010000052.1 GCA_030606625.1 Bacteroidales bacterium
CAGGGATGGGTTTCAGCATGAAGAGAAATTCATATCTACTGACGCAAAACTATGGGTTCTTGAACAACTGATTCTGGCGGGCTTTAAGCATGTTGAAACAACCAATTTCGGGAACCCCCGTGGCTTGCCACAATTCAAGGATGCTGATGAACTGATGCAACGCCTGTATAAAAGTAAAAAGATAAAACATTTACTTGATGATGTTACATTGACTGCCATCACTATCAGAGAAAGGTCTATTGACAGAGCTATCCAGGCTAAAAAGGATGGCTATGGTCCAAACCGGATCCTTGTCATGGTATCCACCAGCGAATCCCATCAGAAGGTGAATTCAGGAATATCCATTGGGGAGTACTGGAAAATGTGCGAAGAATATATTCCCAAATGCCATGATGCAGGCATACTTGTAAATGGTACGGTTAGTACTATCTGGGGCTGCCCTATCGAAGGCCCTACTGAAATGAAAAAAGCCATTGAGTTTACTCAACGGTGGCTGGATATCGGCGCTGATGATATTGAACATGCCGACCATGATGGCTCTGCATCACCCGACAGGGTATATCAATATTTTTCCATGTTGCTGGATGCTATTCCCCAACCGGAAAAACATATAGCTCACTTTCATACAACCAGGGGCTGGGGACTTGCTAACGTGCTGGCTGCCCTGCAGGCAGGGATAATCAACTATGAATCCACTATAGGAGGTACCGGTGGCCAACCGGCCAACTTTGTCGATGGAGTTCCTGTCAGTGGTACAGGAGATTATTATTACAAGGATCCGAACATAGTTGGGCTTGTTTCTACCGAAGATATGGTTGTCATGATGGATGAAATGGGAATAGATACAGGTGTGGATGTTGATAAAGTTCTTGATATCGGCCGCATGGTAGAAAAAATGTTAGGCAGGAGATTGCGTTCAGAGGCAATTAAGAATGGCCGTATACCAAAGGAACTTTCAGGAAAAAAATAAATACAAATCCCCCATAAATCAGTACTTTAATCTGTGTAGCCGGTTTTCCTGCGGATTTACTTTTGTCTTTTTACTTTTGTCTTTTATCTTCTTGATTAATTTATGAATTAATCAAGTTAGATATTCTTCAAGCGTAAAAGTATCCTTTTTACGGATTCCCTTTTCTGTATCTGTCAAATTGCAGCAATGGTGATACAGGTCGTGCTCAAAAAAAAGTATGTAATCATTCCGTAATGCTTCGTCGAAGAAATCTTTTTTCTCTTCAAGTGTGACAAGGGGCCGGGTATCATAAGCCATTATCCAGGGTAATGGAATATGTGCAACGGAAGGTAATAAGTCGGCCATGAATACAACAGTTCTTCCCTTGTAATTGATAAATGGAATGATCTGCCCTTCTGTATGGCCATTAAATAGCCTGACGGAAAAACCAGGAAACAACTCGGTGTCATCTTCTATTAGTTTCAAATGCCTGCTTTCTTCAATCGGAAGGATATTTTCTTTTAAAAATGATTTACTTTCTCTCCTGTTAGGCTGGATGGCCCAGTTGTACTGTTGTAAACTGGCCCAGTAAGTAGCGTTTTTAAATGCCAATTCATAACCTGTTTTATCTTTATTGTATTTAATACTTCCGCCACAATGATCAAAATGAAGGTGGGTCAGTACCATGTCGGTAATGTCATCAGGAGTGAAACCATGTTCAGTAAGGGATTTTTCTAAAGTATCATCACCGTTCAGGTAGTAGTGTCTCAGGAATATTTCACCCTGCTTGTCGCCAATACCATTATCTATCAGTATTAAACGATCACCATCTTCAACCAACAGGCAACGCATTGACCAATTACATAAGTTGTTATTATCACAAGGGTATTCTTTCTGCCAAAGCATCTTGGGTATCACACCGAACATAGCACCTCCGTCCAGTTTCAGATTGCCTGTTTCTATCGGGTATAATTTCATAATTTTTAAATTATATAAAGTTTGTCCAAATGATCCAGGGCATATGTATATGATCCAATGGCTGTAGCTTTCGATGTTCCAAGGCGGGTAACACCAACACCGATCTTTTTAACCGGATCATATTTTATATACTGTTTGCTGAAAGGCACATTAATATTTATCGAGGTATCTTTAAGAAATCCCTCCAAACCATTTTTGCTTTCAAGGTTAAAAGCTATGACTTCCATCCTGGACAAAGAAGCTCCGGTAAATGATGTAAAATTTTTATTCATTTCTTCAACCAGGCGTTCCAAAAAAACAGGGTGTGCTCCTGATAGTCCACCACCTATAACAACTATTCCATCGAGCAAGGTGACGGCATTTGCCATTACATCTCCGGCAACAACGGCCAATTCTGAAAATGCTTTTAAAGCCGCTTGTTTGTCACCATTGCCTTTACCCAGAACAATATCGTGTAATTCTTTAGGTTCAGGTACGTTCCCGATATCTATGCCTGCCTCACTGGCATAAACACGTTGTAACCCGCGGATACTGATACTGTCCTCCGAACTTGTTTCAGGATAAAGTTTGTTGCGCATTCTGTTGATTTCACCCCCTGCAGAATTATCCCCAAGGAAAAGCTGTCCGTTTCTGACAATCCCTCCTCCAAATCCGGTTCCAAATGTTACCCCAAGAAGGTTTCTGTATTCTTTTTCAATCCCTTTTTCTTTCAGCAGGGTATTAATCTCAGGCAACAATCCTGCAATAGCCTCGCCATATGAAAACAAATCACCGTCATTATTGATGAATGTAGAAATATTAAGCTCATTTTCAAGCACTGCTTTCAGAGCCACACCACCACGGAAAAGCGGAAGATTCTCAAGATCTCCGATAATTCCATTCTTATAATCAGCAGGACCGGGAAAGCTGAAACTGATAGCTACCGGTTTATCATCAAGTTGATTTTCAACTTGTCTGAAACCATCAATCAACTTTTTAAGTATTTCTTCAATATTTTCTCCTTTTGCAGAATACCTGATCGGATCGATGATCTCATTTTCTGCACGCACAGCCGAAAAGACAAAATTAGTCCCCCCGGCATCTAAAGTCATCACAATACGGTTATCGTCATAAAATCGCATAATAGTTTTTATTAGAAATCAAGGCTTAAAGAAATATAAAAGATGGGTTTCTGGATTCTTCCATCCTCAACACCCCAGGCCAGATCACCGCGAAGGAAATATCCCAATAACCTGCTTCTTAAGCCGAAGCCAAAACCACCTACCCAGGGATCTACTTGCCTTTCCACAGTGATCAGTAAGGATCCGTCTCTTATAATTCTTAAATACAAAGAGTTTTCACTTGAATAGGGATTCCAGCCTGTCCATGCGGTTCCGACATCAGTAAAACCAACGATCTGTAAATTATGCAGAAAGTCAGATTTCAAAGGCCGGTTGGCAAAATACCTGATAACCGGCATCCGGAGTTCGCTGTTGATTACAAGAAAGCTATTACCATTTCGAATATTTTGTTCAAAACCCCGCATGTTGGTGGCCAGAGTCTGATATGCATAATTTTTTTTATAATCAACAGGTGTCTCCCTATTAAACTTAGGTATCAGCCAGTTGTCAACACCTCCCATGTAATAGATCAGCAGATTATTCCCGAAAGATGTACTTCCTGCAACACGGTTTGCCCAGATGAACATCCTGTGGATCTTTTTGTATACTCTGATATCAAACCCTAAAACTACCATATCCTGACTTTTCCTGTCAACCATCTGGTAGTATTCACCAAAAATCTTATACCTGGTACCATTGTATAGATTCAATCCTAATGACCTTGTATTATCAAACACAAATTCGCCTTTTAATCCAACCCAGTTACGGTATTCCGTTTTCCTTTGCAGATTGAACTGGTCTGTGGAAAGGAAAACAGCAGCATCATTTCTGTAGGATGCAGTAGCTTTAACTGCCATGATGGGACTAAAAGGATATTTCAGGATGTAATAAACCTCATGTGAGTGATTGCGGATAATGGAGTAATATCTCACATCTTCAACAGTGACCCTGTGGAATATGATTTCCTTGTCGATTCTTTTTGTCAGATTACTGTAACTAAACAGATACTCATTGTTTATAAGGTCAATATTTAATCTGACACCTCCAACAATCCTGTGATTTTCCAGTAAGTCAGTAACACCAATTTTAAATAAGGCATTAAAACCCGGATTAAGATATATGGGTGAAACACCACCGGAGAAAGGCTGGTAATTAGCATTTAAATAGGTAAAGTCAATTTGTGTAGTTAATTCATTCATGAAATATTCTACCCTGTAATTTCGACGTTTAGGCGGGATAAATTTACCGAGGCTGTCAACACCGTGTTTTACCGAAGTACTATCATCTATTCCAATGGTAATGAAGGCTTGCTTGTCAAAGATATAATCATTGATATTGATTATATTATCCTGGCTGTCCCGGATCCTGTCACCTTCATATACGTTAAAGAATCTTTTTTTCTTTTTCTTCTTTTCCGGAACAAAAGGCTTCTTTTTAAATTGTATTTTTTCTTTCCTGATCTTGTCAATCAGGCTTTGCATGTATCGTGTATTTGTCAGAATCTCGGGTTTCAGGTTTTTTGCAAGTAATAAATCACCTGTAAAGATTTTATATCGCTGGTCATCATAGATGATTTCTGCATATTTCCTGCCATTGAAATTTACATCCTGTTTAATAATATTCCTTGAATAATTGGTTACAGGAAAGGATTTTGCAAAATATCTGTAATGCGTTGCAGTGTCAATATAAGCTATTGTACTGTCGAGCCTGGCAATATAACGGTTATATATTCCATTCTCATCGCTCAGGTAGGTAATATAATTCTCATTATAAGATATTGGTTGCCGTTCACTAGCCAGGGGAGTATTGGTTATCCGCATGAGAACATTATCTTTCTTACCGTAATTGTAAAGGAAAATATCATAGTTTTCCGGCATGTTTAAAGGTACATCGATGGGGTCAAAACGTATTGTGTCTTCCAGTCTGTTTGAGCAGAAAATGATCTTTGTTGAATTGTTGATGAAATGGGGCTGAATATCATCATATATATCTTTGGTGATTTGTTCATGAGAGCCAGAAGCAATATTAAAAACGTATATATCAGATTGTCCTTTTCGAACTGCTGAAAAAACCAATTTTCTTCCATCACCGGAATAGGAGAAATCAATTACCTTTTCAAAATTATAGAGGATGATCTTGTTTTTCTTCTTTGTTTCAAGATTATAGAAATACAGATAAATCTCCCCCTTTTTTTCTAAAATATATGCTATGATCTTACCTGTAGGATGCCATGCAAGTATCGGATAAGAATAATCTGTTTTTTCATCCAGCCGGTAACCCCCTTTCCTGATCTTTTTTGACTTGCCTCTTTCCTGGTCATAGAGGCAAATCTTAAACAATCCCATCTCGTTGGTGGTATAGGCTATGTGATTGCCCGAAGGACTGACTTTCGGCTGGCTATAGACACGATCACTCTTAATTCTTCTAAGCATGGTTTGTTCAGGAAGAGACCTGGTATCAGTACTGTCGGCGTAATACTGATTGTAATATCCCAGCCACTCATTAATAAGGTTTTTAAAGGACAAGCCCAAAACATAAAGGAATCCATTCTCAACACTCCGGCTTACTCTGGTCATGTGGATGATGTTAGGTATAGCCGATTCCCCGAAATTATCTGCAATATACTTCCACATGGAATGCCCTGCATATATGGCATCTTCACCTGTCAGATGATTGAATTTGTCATAACTCCCTGAAAGTATTGCATCTTTGACCTTGTTGTCAATATCTGCACTCCATTCCTGGGAGAAATAAGCAATCAATCCATTCTGATACCAATCAGGAAGTATGTATAGGGCAGTATTCTTTATTTGCGAGCCAACACTTCCTCCAAACATCATTTCATTAAAAGTGACTTTAGCTATACCCGCCCTTATTTGCTTTTCAAAATTTGTATATGTCCCATCGAAATAAATAAAAATCTTTCTCCCGATGATATAGGTAATACCACCGGTATTGTAACTCTGTTCGTTTATTAGGCCGATATTGCTCTGCTTCAGATCACTAAGATTATTGAATATAAGAATTTGTATTTTTTCACTAAGGCTTGACTCCAATTTATTTCCTATCTCTTCTATTTGCTCCCGGGCATACCTTGCCGTATAAATTGCAAGTTCCTTTCCATTCAGGTAAAAATAGGTGTCAAAATCATCAAAACTGTAATATGTCCAGAGAAATTCCCTGTACTGAACCCTGTTTTTACCAAAAGTCAACTGAGATCCATTATAAAACTGGGCCTCTGAGAAATATGGTGAGATTATGGCTATTAATAAAAGAAGTTTAAGGAATAGTTGTTGCAATATGTTATCTTTTTTTATCAATGTAAGTAAAGCTATTCACTTATGCTAAAATAAAATAAAATTCGTTCAAAAAACAATATTAACCCGGTTTATTCATTATTTAATAACTTTGCTTACAAACAAATTATTTTATTTATAACCCGGATAATAAACTTTCAGCCCTTTATGATTAAAATTGAACGATTTATTTTCAATCTTTTTGAGGTTAATACATATGTTTTATACGATGAAACAAAAGAAAGTGTCATTATTGACCCGGGGTGTTTTGAATCAGCCGAACAAAACAAACTGAAAAAATTCATTGAAGAAAAAGGATTAAAACCAGTCAGATTATTAAATACCCATACCCACATTGATCATGTTCTTGGCAATCAGTTTATTGTCAATCAATATAATATCAAACTGGAAATCCACGAAAAAGGTTTGATTTTTCTTAGCAAATTGCCTGATACTGCCATAGGTTTTGGAATGATCATTGATGAAGTACCGCAACCCGGAAATTTCATAAAAAACGGAGACATCATAAAATTTGGCAATTCCCGGCTGAAGGTTCTGTACACTCCCGGCCATGCCGATGGAAGTGTCTGTTTTTACAATGAAGAACAAAAATTTGTAATTGTGGGAGATGTTCTGTTTAATCAAAGTATAGGTCGTACGGATTTGCCTACAGGTGATTTCGATTTATTAAATAAAAGTATAGAAGAAGAGCTTTTCACTTTACCTGATGATGTCATTGTATATCCAGGGCACGGACCGGAAACCACCATAGGATTCGAGAAGATAAACAATCCTTATGTAGATCTGGTATGATCAATCATTGATCACATTCAAAATGCCCACTTCATCAATTTCCACCATACACTTAAAATGGCCTTTCGGACATTTTTTAAAACCGATTTTACTGCAAGGCCTGCAGGCTAAACCTTTAATCTCAGCTATGGTTGAAAGATTTTTTTTATCTTCCGGCAGGTAGGGATACATCCCGAATTCCGGGATAGTATTTCCCCAAACTGAGACTATTACCTTTCCGAATGCCGCAGCAATATGCATTAAACCGGTGTCGTTAGTAATGATTTTCCTGGCTTGCCGGACTAACGAAGCAGACTGGTTAATATTAAATTTACCACAGGCATTAAAAACTTTATCTCCCGATTTTTCCTGTATTTTTCTTCCTGCCAATTCGTCCTCATGTCCGCCAAGGAGAATTACCGGCCTGCTCAGTTTTCTGCACAGGGATATCACTTTTTCTTCGGGCAACATCTTTGTGAAATGTTTTCCTCCTATAACAAATCCAATAAAACCATTACGGTGTGATTCGGGAAGGTCATTCAGATGTACTTTATCTCCCTCAGGAATATAATACTCCAGGCCATTTCCATCATTTTTTACCCCCAGGGATTTAACTGCTCCAAAATACCTGTCTACAATATGAATATCGGGAAGACGGTTAATCTTGAAATTGACCAGAACCCATTTTTGAATGTTCAGCTTATTGAATGATGTTGATGGTTTTTTCAATCTCAATTTTACTCCCAATGACCTGAGATTTTTATGAAGATCAACTATATGGGAATAATTTTCTTTGCGCAATAATGGGATCACCTCATTGATATCTTTCCCGATAGCATAAAATTTGTCAATATGTGGATTTTCCCTGATAACCGGCAAAAATTGTTTTTTGGTAAGATAATGTATCTCTGTTCCGGGTAGTTGATCTTTCAGGCATCTGACTATTGGTGTTGTCAGGACTATGTCCCCAATGGAACTGAACCGGATAATGAGTATTTTCTTCAGGTCATGCAAAACAGGATAAGTATTAGTCTGAAAAACAAAAATATAAAAATTGAAGTTTACTTGATTATTTATTTACTTGTTAACAGGACGGAGTTATTTTCCCGGTATTAATTTAGCTAATATTTATAATTTTACTGCATGATTCTCACAGATACACATACGCATTTATATCTCAGGGAATTTGAAGAAGACCGGAAACAGGTTATCGAAAATGCCCTCCGGGCAGGTGTAAAGTATATGTTGCTGCCGAACATAGACAGCTCATCAATCCATGGAATGATGGATCTTTGCAAACATTATGCCGGTCATTGTTTTCCAATGATGGGATTGCATCCCACTTCCGTGAAGCAAAATTTCAGGGATGAACTCAGGATAATTGAAGAATGGCAGACAAAAGAAAAGTTTTACGCAATAGGAGAGACCGGTATCGATCTTTATTGGGACAAAACCTTCCTGGAAGAACAAGAAGAAGCTTTCAGGTACCAGATCGAAATGGCGCAAAGACTTCAATTACCTATTGTTATCCATTCCCGTAATTCTTATAATGAGATATTTGAGATAATGAATGACCTTCACACATCAGATCTCAAGGGTGTTTTCCACTGCTTTGGCAGTAATATTCAACACGCCGGTAAAATCACAGACTGGAATTTCAAACTTGGTATCGGTGGTATTATCACATTTAAGAATTCAGGATTGGACAAAGTCATCAAGGAAATTGATCTCAAACATATCATTCTTGAGACTGATGCACCTTACCTGGCTCCTGTCCCATACAGGGGTAAACGAAATGAAAGTGCCTATATTAAACTTATAGCCGGTAAAATAGCTTCTATCAAAGGTATATCAGTTGAAGAAGTTGCTGAGATCACCACTCAAAATGCAATGGAATTGTTTAAATTTGTTTAAAATCTTTATTTTCAACCTTCATGAGATGAATTTTTATTTAAAATTTGTATTAATTGTTATTTAAAACAATTTTTTATTATTTTAGCTGCCAAGTTTGTAGAAAGGGTATCTTCCCAACTTAACAGGAGAGGTGGCCGAGTGGTTTAAGGCGCACGCCTGGAAAGTGTGTATCCTGAGTGAATCGGGATCAAGGGTTCGAATCCCTTCCTCTCCGCTCTTTGATGAATTTTATACAATATAAAGATTAAATAATTCAGTTTTAATACGTAAAATTTAATTTCAATTGACTATGAAAAAATTAGTTGCCCTTTTGACCTTAACAGCACTGTTAATGTTTGGAGTTACACAAGTTGCCATCGCGCAGGATGAGAATGCTCCTGAAGAAACTGAAATGATCACTGATACAACTGAGGTTGCTGATTCAGTTGCAGAAGAAACAGTTGTAGAAGAGACAGTTGTAGAAGAAACATTGATAGCAGAACCTGAAGAACCTCAGGGATTTCATCAGATCTTGAAAGAGCAATTCATTGCCGGTGGTGCCGGATTTATGGGAATAGTTCTGTTAACACTTATTTTCGGTCTTGCTATCTGTATTGAAAGGATCATTTACCTCAACCTTGCAACAACAAATACTCAAAAATTGCTTAACAAGGTTGAATCAGCTATGGAAACTGGTGGTATCGATTCTGCCAAAAATGCTTGTAAAGAAACCCGCGGGCCTGTAGCCAGTATTTTCTACCAGGGACTGTCAAGGTACAATGAAGGACTTGAAATAGTAGAAAAATCAATTGTTTCTTATGGCAGTGTTTTGATGGGCCGTTTGGAAAGTGGCTTATCATGGATATCATTGTTCATTGCCATTGCACCAATGCTCGGATTTATGGGTACAGTTATTGGTATGATCAAGGCATTTGACAATATCGAAGCAGTGGGTGATATCTCGCCGGCAATTGTTGCAGGTGGTATCAAGATAGCATTGTTGACAACTGTATTTGGATTGATCGTAGCCATCATCCTTCAGATCTTCTATAACTATATTGTTGCTAAAGTTGACGCCCTTGTCAACTCAATGGAAGATAGTACCATCTCATTCATCGATATTCTGGCTAAGTACAAAAAATAAAAAAAACTGGACCATGATTGATAAATCATCAAAAATATTACAGTATTGCCTGTATGCATTATTAGGCGTTTCAGCCCTGTTTGGCATTCTTTTCTATACTAATGTGGTGTCTGATGACTTAATATTATACTGGGGATACATCCTGGTCATCTTTACCGCGATCATTACTATCGTGGCTCCTATTGTGTATATCATTTTCAACCTGAAAAGTGCAGTGAAATTCATAATCACACTGGGGGCAATATTGGTTCTGATAGTCATCTCATACGCTTTGGCAGGAAATGAGTTTTCGCCTTTTCAACTTGAAAAGATGAAAGCAACAGCAGAAACATCCAGGATGGTTGGTGCAGGATTGATCCTTACTTACATCCTGGGCGCGCTCACAGTGCTATCTATTATTTATGCAAGTATTTCAAGAATTTTTAAATAATTTATTCTATGGCAGCAAGAAATATACCTGAGATCAATGCAGGGTCAATGGCTGACATTGCTTTCTTGCTCTTGATATTCTTTCTGGTAACAACGACTATGGATATCGATACTGGTATTACCAGAAAATTACCTCCTCCTGTTGAAGATGATATGGATATTGATGTTAAGGAAAGAAACATCTTCAAAGTATTGATAAACAGTGCCGATCGACTACTTGTCGAGGGCAAGGCAGGGAATATCGGAAATCTTAAAGAGCAAACTAAAGAATTCATCATGAATCCATACAATAGGGATGACCTGCCTGAAAAGAAATTGGAAACTATTAATTTTCTGGGAGATGTTTGGGTTTCCAAAGGAATAGTTTCTTTAAAAAATGACCGGGGCACATCCTATAATATGTATATCCAAATACAGGATGAACTCACACAAGCATTTAAAGAACTTCGGGATGACTTGTCCCTGAATTATTTTGGTGTGAAATTTGATAATCTTGTTGATGATGCCAAAAGAGATGCAATAAAAAAGGCTATCCCGATGGCCATCTCAGAAGCAGAACCTAAAGATGTAGGAGGGAAATAATTATGGCTAGATTTAAAAAGAAGAAAGCACAAGGACAACCAAGAATCAATACTTCCGCACTGCCGGATATTATATTTATGTTATTGTTTTTCTTTATGGTAAAAACCGTAATGCGTGAGGTGACACTGAGGGTTATGATTATACCGCCAGATGCTACTGCCGTTAAGAAGTTGGAAAAGAAATCAATGGTCAGTTATATTTATGTGGGTATTCCCTTGAAAACTCAACTTGGCACTGAATCACGAATCCAGCTGAATGATGCTTTCGCAAATGTTGATGACATCCAGGAATTTATCGCAAGTGAAAGAGAAGCCAGAGATGAAGTGGACCGAAAATTCCTTACAACTTCTATCAAAGCTGATAAAAACACAAGGATGGGAGTGATTACAGATATTAAACAGGAATTAAGAAAAATTGGTGCTTTTAAGATCAATTACTCATCACGTAAAGGCATTCAGAAAAAATAATCGATAATTCTTTTCATAGTCAAGATTCAGGAAATTTCATTTAGCGATGTTTCCTTTTTTTGTATCCGCCTTTTTTTTTCATAAAAATAAATAGTTCCGGCCAGAAAAATTGTAATCAGAGTGCTAAGAAGGATATAATTATTATTTGTAGTTGAGCCAATTTCTTCCAGGGCTATGTCATGTCCAACCCTGTTTATGTAAAAAATCATACAAACAGCGATGGCATTATTAATAAAATGAACTGCGATGGGTACCCATAATGATCCCGACCAGACAAACAAGTATCCCAAAATAATTCCAAGCATAAACCTGGGTAAAAATCCATAGAACTGGAAATGCAGGACGGAAAATATAAAAGCTGATAATAACACCGCTATGTGAATATTCTTGATCCATTCATTGAACCAGCGGAGAATAACCCCACGGAACAGAAATTCTTCCCCTATCGCAGGCAGGATAGCAATCATCAATAAATTAACAAGAAATGCCGGAATGGTCTTTACATTAATGAATAATTCGGTAATTTCCTGTGCTCGTTCTTCTACATTTCTAAACCATTCTTCGATACCTGAAAGAACTTGCGGCAATCTTACTATTTCATTTATTCCGGCCAGCCAGTGCAACATAGGTAATGCTAATAAAACCAAAACACTCCCTGCAATCAATGAGAAAAGAAACGGTTTTTTATCCAGTCGAAGATATGACTTAATATTACGGTTCACCAGAAAAGCGTATAGTACCGGAGGAATAATAAATACACCAACCTGGTTGACAATCTGCAAGTACTTTAATAAAGGAATAGATTCCGGATTGGAAAGATCACTTTGTGAAGATAAATATGCTATTATTTCTTTGCCGAAAAATGGAATGCCTATCAATATGCCCAGGACAGCGGTGATCAGGACAGATACGAAAATTATTGCAATCAACATTAATAACCGTAACAACGGTGAAGCTTGCGCAAGAATAGGCTCCCTGATAAACATCCTGAAAGTTTTATTTTGCAAATAAAGCTTTAAAAGTAATAATTTTGCTCCGGATATTTAAAATGATAAGTAAAATGATGCAAATAGGTCATATTAAGTTTGTAGACTATCCTGTTTTCCTTGCTCCGTTGGAGGATATTACAGATCCTCCATTCAGAAAGATATGCAAAAAGTTCGGTGCAGATGTAATGTATACAGAGTTTATTTCTTCGGAAGGTCTGATACGTAATGCCGGAAAGAGTACTGTTAAACTGGAATTTTCTGCTGAAGAAAGGCCAATTGGTATCCAGATCTTCGGACATAATGTTGATTCTATGATCAGAGCGGCACGGATTGCCGAAGAAGCCGGTCCGGATATGATCGATATCAATTGGGGTTGCCCGGTAAAGAAAGTCATTAATAAGGGTGCCGGTGCCGGGATGCTGAAAGATGCAGACAAGATGGCCATGATTACTGAGGCTGTTGTTAAGGCAGTCAGCCTTCCTGTAACAGTAAAAACAAGGCTGGGCTGGGATGAAAATAACAAAAATATTATGGAGATCGCTGAAAAATTGCAGGATGCCGGCATTAAAGCCATCACCATTCACGGCCGTACCAGGGCCCAGCTTTACCGGGGCAAGGCCGACTGGACCCTGATCGGGAAAGTTAAGAACAATCCCAGGATGTTTATACCTGTGATTGGAAATGGAGATATTGACGGGCCTGTTATTGCTCTTGAGCAAAAAAAGCGTTATGGTGTGGATGGGATCATGATCGGCCGGGCATGTATTGGTTATCCATGGATTTTCAGGGAGATCAAACATTATTTCCGGACAGGGAAACTATTGCCTCCGCCCGGTATTGATGAAAGAGTCGAAGTATGCAGAGCTCATTTTGAATCATCGATTGCCTGTAAAGGTGAAAAAAGAGGTGTTGTTGAAATGCGGAAATTCTACAGCAATTATTTTAAAGGGCTTTCTCATTTTAAACCTGTAAAGCTCAAACTGATGACAACAAAAGACATCCGGGAAGTTCATACTTTATTCGATATAATCCTGTCCCGGAAATTCCTATAAAGGAGTGCCTATGGCCAGGCTTGAGCCATCGAACAGGTCGGTCATCTCTTTTCCTTCTTCAAGGTAATAACCCTTGATACCTATTGATTCTGCACATTTGATGTTTTCATTGTTATCATCAATAAATAAGGTTTCCCGAGGAACAAGATGACTATTTTTCAATACAAATTTAAATATTGCAGGATCAGGTTTGCGCATTCCTATTTTGTGTGAGAAGTAGGTTTTATCAAAAAGGTCGTCAAGGTTGTTGTAATCATATGTATTGCGAAAATATTGGTTATAATAATCAAAGTGAATAATGTTGGTATTGCTGAGCAGGAATGTACGGTATTTCTTGCGTATTTTTTCAAGCAATCTTACGCGATGTTCGGGAATATCAAGGATAATGGCATTCCAGGCTTCGTCAATTTCCTGGTCTGTCACCGGGAATGACAACTGTCTGTGTATTGCATTTCGAAAATCCTGTGCAGAAATAGCTCCTGTTTCCAGTTTTTTATAAAGGCCATTTCCCATGATAAACAGATACAATGACTTAAAATCATCCACTCCTTTTTCTTCAAGCTTCTTTATAACATTCTGTGTATCAATATTAATAATAACGCCACCTAAATCAAAGATGATATTTTTAATTATGGACATAAATAATATCCGGGTTGAGATTTTATAATTTCTTTGTTCTGATTTGTGCAAAAATATGTAAATTTGCACTCCCTTTAACATTCACTCACACTCACGCTCGTACTCACACTTATTTCGGGCCTATAGCTCAGTTGGTTAGAGCAACTGACTCATAATCAGTAGGTCGCTGGTTCGAGTCCAGCTGGGCCCACAAAAAAAGTTGCCACTCGATATGGCAACTTTTTTTATTGTCGATTCTGTATTCTGTATGTACAATTTGAAATGTGATGTTCAATGTTAATTGACAAGCTACGATATTATTAAAGTCATTTCTTTGTTCTTGCTGTTGTGACTGTTTTCTGAAAAATGGCTGTTAATTGATTACATTCATCAATCAGTTTTGCAATACCAATTTGAGTGCTAACTACTCCGGAATCAGAAAATATCCTGAGACTTATGCTTGTTTCCCGAAGCTCTTTCAGAACAACACTTGTTTTATGAATAAAATCCTTTTTTGACTCAGCGCCTTGAGCTTCACCGTAATTCAAAGCAGCACTTGTCGATGACCGGATGATTTGATCCCTTAAATTCAATGTAAGAGGGCTTTTAGTCAAACCCATTACCAATTTATATACATCAACGCTTAATGTGATTAATCTGCTTTCGATTTCTTTTCTCATGATATTTACTTTTTGCTCTCTGTTTATTAATACCCAAAAAGCAAAAATGTCACATATAATAAATCAAAAATCGAAAATCAAATTGTACATACAGAATTTCAAACACAGAATTTTATATTTCTCGTCCTGGTGGGCCCACAAAAAAGAACGCCACTCGATGTAGCGTTCTTTTTTATTGTCGATTCTGTATTCTGTATGTACAATTTGAAATGTGATGTTCAATGTTTAATTGACAAGCTACGATATTATTTAAGTCATTTCTTTGTTCTTGCTGTTGTGACTGTTTTCTGAAAAATGGCTGTTAATTGATTACATTCATCAATCAGTTTTGCAATAGCATATTTATCCTTCACTATTCCGGATGCGGCTTATTAACTCCT
>JAUWGC010000061.1 GCA_030606625.1 Bacteroidales bacterium
CCGGCCAGTATTTGACCGGACATTTCACTGGGTACTCTGTAAGTGAAACTACCGGGTACAGGCAATGGTAACAAAACTTCGGCAAAAAGGGTTGTTTTATTCATAAAGTGTGTTCTATAAAGCAAGTATTCTTGCGATCTCAAGCAGTTTTAAATTCATTTTCCGGTTGTGCTTGATAGATTTTTCAAAAGGTGTGAATATAATTTCTTTATTTACCTGGCCTGCCATTACTCCATGCTGTCCGTCTAAAAGTGCAATAATAGTATTATAACCAAGAATGCTTGCCAGCACCCTGTCCATTGCTGTCGGGGACCCGCCTCTTTGTATGTGTCCAAGAATTGTTATTCGCGTGTCAAAAAAATCGAAATTTTCATTAATCTTCCTGGCAACTTCAAAGGCACCACCAGAATCATCTCCTTCTGCTACGATGATAATGCCAGAGGTTTTATTTTTGCTCCAGTCGTGTTGCAATAGCCGGATGAGGTTATTGATATAGGTCGGGCTTTCAGGGACAAGTATTTTTTCAGCGCCTGTTGCAATTCCGCTCCGGAGAGCAATGAATCCGGCATCCCTTCCCATGACCTCAATAATAAAAAGTCTGTCGTGTGAGTCAGCCGTATCTCTTATTTTATCTACAGCCTCGACAACCGTATTAATGGCTGTGTCATAGCCAATAGTAAAATCAGTTCCATAAAGGTCATTATCAATGGTGCCAGGTAATCCAATAATGGGGAAGTCATATTCAATTCTAAAAATATTGGCACCCCTAAAAGTGCCATCCCCTCCAATGACTACCAATGCGTTTATGTTATTCTTCATCAGATTGTCATATGCTTTTTTTCTTCCTTCCACGGACATAAATTCCGTACTTCTGGTAGATTTCAGGATCGTTCCGCCACGCTGGATTATATTGGAGACAGACCTGCTGTGCAAACTTGTGAAATCACCATTGATCAGCCCCTGATATCCTCTGTAAATACCACAGACCTCCAGGTTCTGATGAATAGCTGTCCGAGCCACTGCCCTGATGGCTGCATTCATTCCAGGTGAATCACCACCGGAGGTCAAAATACCTATTTTCTTTATTTTTTTCATATCAATAATTCTAAGGACAAACTTTAATTACAAATACTTTTATTTTTTTTACTACCTGAATAAATATCAAATTTTACAAATTTACATTCAAGCTGGCCATTGTATACTTTTATTTTTCTTGAAGGCCTGAGCCCAATATACTTTAGTGCATTAAAATCAGAGCTTAATACCCACGCTTCATATCCGGTGTATCGTTGTTTCAAACTATCACCTATTTTCTTGTATAATTCAATAATATTTTCAGTTTGTATTCTTTCTCCATAAGGGGGATTTGTGATCATAACACCATGATCCTTTGGTGGTTGGCTGTTGTCAATAGATTCTCGCCTTATCTCAATGACTGGTTGTAATCCGGCACTGATGATATTTTGCTTAGCAATATGCACTGCCTTGTCTGAAATGTCAAGCCCCACTATTTTATATGATAATTCACTGGCCAGGTTATTTGTCTTTTTTTGAATTTTATTCCAGAGTTCTGCATCATAGTCTTTCCAGTGCAGGAAACCGAAAGAATCACGGAACTTTCCGGGTGGAATGTTTTGTGCGATCATTGCAGCTTCGATCACGATGGTACCTGAACCACACATTGGATCAATAAAGTGCGATTGTTTATCCCATCCGCTCAGCATTATTAATCCGGCAGCCAGGACTTCATTTATTGGTGCTGTGATCGTTTTGACACGGTATCCCCTTAAGTGTAAAGAAGAACCACTGCTGTCAAGAGAAATTGTACAATGGTTATTACGGATATGCACATGGATCCTGAGTGTGGGATCAATTGTATTAACAGAAGGCCTTTTGTTGAATTTTCTCCGGAATTGGTCCACAATTGCATCCTTTGTTTTTAGAGCCACATACTGAGAATGTTTTAATAAAGATTGACTGACAACTGCATTTATCGCCAGAGTATCATGAACATCAAGGTAATTACTCCAATTGACCTGGCCGGCTTTTTTATATAGTTCGGTTTCATTATTAATGCTGAAATCAGCAATCGGTTTCAAAAATCTAATGGCAGTCCTGCAATAATAATTGGCCATGTACAGGATTTCCTGGTTGCCATCAAACTTAATGCCCCTGGTGATGATCCTGATATTTTTCGCACCCAGTTCACGTAATTCACCGGCCAGGACTTCCTCAAGCCCGGAGAATGTTTTGCCTATTATTTCAAAATGATGATTGTCTTGATTCAAATTTTAAGTATTAACGTTATAGATAACAGGTTGAATGTAACAGATAATATGCCTTTATAAATAAACAGGCTAATGAAGGTTTTATTTTTTTACATTCAGAGCCCTGCGTAATTTTATGATCCATTTTATGCCTTTTTCGTTTTGGTTGGCTCCGATCAGGTAAGCATATGGTTTTGAGGAATTAAAATTATCAAAAACGATCTTAACCGTAGCCATCAGAGGAATCACTACAAACATTCCAACAATTCCCCAAATCAGACCCCCGATAATGATTATAAGAATTGTAAATAAAGGGTTAAGGTTTACATATCTGCCTGTTATATTGGGAGTGAGAATATTGTTTTCCAGGAATTGTATAATTAAAAACAAGATAAATACACCAAGTACGAGGTGTAAAGAATCACCTGTGAGTAAAGCAAATGTAAGTGGAATGCTTGCACCTATCCAGTTGCCGAAATAGGGAATGAAATTGAATATTGCGGAAATGATACCGAATAATAGTGCATATTCTAGTCCAACGATATATAATCCTATGCTGTTCAGTATGGCAAGTATTATAACAACAGTAAAGATTCCACCGATATAGCGGGGAGTAACATATGATATTTCCTTTATGATCTTATCGATGACCTTAATACGTTTCTCAGGAGTGATCATCATTATAAAATCATATAACTTTTCGCGGTAATATAACAAATAGAATATAAAAACAGGAAGGATTCCCAATTGAAAAATAGTAGAAGTTGTTGCACTGAAAAAGGATTTTGAAAAATCACTACCTCCCCTGAATAAATTTGTTATGCCGTCTTTGATCAAATGTTTCTGTTTTTGAATGGAAACATCAAAATTCCTTTCGATAAAAGCTGCCATCTCATCAATATTGGCATGGGCCTGAGCTCTGAGATTCGGGAGATTCTGGATCAATCCGTCAAGATTCCTGATGATCAAATGAATTGCTATTGATAAAACTGTAATGAGCAGAATTATACTGATCAGGTTGGCAAGAATCCGGTTAAAACGATGCTTTTCAAGAAAAGTAACTAAAGGATATAGCAGGTAGCTGAAAATGGCTGCTAACACCAGTGGACTCAGAAAATGTTTAGCTGCAGTAACCACATAGAAGAACAGGATTATGAATAATAGAACAAACGTTAAATTAACTATGGGTGTATACCTGGTTTTCATGGTTGATATGTTAAATTCTTATTTCATTCTGAAATATATGATCCAGATGGGCAAACTCTCTGTTTTTATCTTCAAGTATCTTGCCTGCAAGAATATCATATTGGCTTTTTTCATTGTTGTTAAACTCACCTGATCTTTCATTGAATGTTTCCAGATAAGTTAAAGCTGTTAACTTATCATGCCAGGTGCCCAATAGATTCCCCAGCTCACCCAGTCTTTCATCATTGATTTTCAGAACCTCATCAACAGGAAGTTTTCCCTGAACCATATTGTTCAAATAAATGATATCCTTAAATTGAGTTCTTATTTTATGAAAGCTTTTTTCATTCTTTTCTTTATAATAGATATTCCTGATGATATGCAATTTATCTTTCATCAAAAGAGTTGCCTTTTCACCAATGATTTCATCCGCTATGTCTTTTAGAATATTTTTAATCTGAAACTCTAACTTGTCAAGATAATTCTTATCGAAAGCGGTATAAGCATTAATGTATTTTTTTTGTCCCTTGGATTCTAATTTTGTCAGAAACTTCTCATATTTTCTAAATTTTACCTTCAGGCCTTGTTCGTATGTTTGTAACAGTTGTATTTGAACCTGTATATCCCTCAATCTCCCAGCCTTTTTAAATAAACCTTTGATATTTTTCAATTCATCCTCAGCCTTTATAACCTTGTTTGAAATGTACTCGATATACTGGAGTAAAACCTTTATTCTCTTCAGGCTCAAACGCAAATTATGAATGGCCTCTGTATTATCATTTTTCCTGGCCAATTCAAGGTTTTGACTGATGAGTTCTCTGTGCTTTAAAAAATAGTTATATACCTGGTTATTCATAATGCAGGATAATATCAAAACTAATCTTGTACAATATAATATTTTTATGAATAATAAATCGTTTAACATCTGATTTATTTTTAGTTCAGGGTAATATTCACCGCCGCACCGATAAATCGGCATCTACGACTTGCTCCGGGATTTAATGTCTTTTATTATTTTTGCAGGATGCGTATTCGATATATATTATCTGCCCTGTTTATTATCTTTTCAATAAACAATCTTTTTGCTCAGGAATACCGGGTGAATGGCAAGGTGATTGACAGCCGGACTTGTAAACCGTTGGCATTTGTCAATATTGTTTGCAATGAGGGGAAATATGGTGGAACAACGGATATAGACGGATATTTTTCCCTGAAGTCATCTCAGGAGGTCCGGACACTCAGGCTTAGTTATGTTGGGTATAGGACAAGGTTTTATAAAGTTGATGAGGATAGCAAAAATATAATTATCAGGTTGGAAAGGATAAAGATCTTGCTTGATGAAGTTGTAATAATGCCTGGAGTAAATCCTGCCCATCGTATCATTAATAATGTGATTAATAACAGGGATAAGAATGATCCTGAGAAACTGAAATCTTTTTCCTATACCTCATATGACAAAACAATCTTTACTTTAAATATTGATTCCCTGCGTAATATTGACACATCTCTATTAAAGTCAGATGAAAAGGAACTCGTGGGATTTCTTGATGATAAAGATTTCTTTATCATGGAAAATGTTACTGAGAGAAAATATTTATATCCTGACCGTAATTACGAAAAAGTGATTGCTTCCAAGGCTTCAGGGTTTAAAGATCCAATCTTTGTATTCCTGATATCTCAAATACAATCCACTACATTCTATAGTGAAATAATCCATATCGTAAGAAAAAACTATATCAATCCTATAAGCAAAGGCAGCACCGGTAAATATTTTTTTTTAATTGAAGATACTGCCTATACAAAAACTAATGATACGGTTTTTATTATTTCGTTCAGGCCAAAAAGAAATACCAACTTTGATGGATTGAAGGGTGTACTCTCGATCAATTCCAATGGTTGGGCCATTCAGAATGTCAGGGCAGAACCGGCAGAGATCAGTGAAGGATTTAATATTCGTATCCAGCAGCTTTATGAATTGATTGATGATAAGCAATGGTTTCCTGTTCAGCTTAACACAGATGTCATCTTTGGAAATATTCAGGCAACTACCGGAAAAGGTGATTATGATCTGATTGGAATTGGAAAAAGCTATATCCGCGATATAGTATTAAACCCGGAGTTGATAAAAAGGCAGCTCGGTAGTCTTGGTGTGGAAGTTGATCTAAAAGCCACAAACCGCTCTGAGGAATACTGGAAAACATATCGTTATGACAGCCTGACGGCGAAGAACAGCAAGACTTATGCCTTTGTGGATAGTATTGGAAAGGCGCATCATTTTGATCGTGCTGCGAAATCATTTGAGACGATCATGACGGGAAAGATACCCTGGAAGATATTTGATATAGACCTGAATAAATTATTCCGTTACAATAATTATGAAGGGTTCTATCTGGGCCTGGGATTACATACAAATGAACATTTGTCCGGGTTTTTTAATGTAGGAGGATACTGGGGATATGGTTTCGGGGATAAAAGTGCCAAGCATGGTGGTGATCTGAATGTCAGGTTATGTCGTGATATTGAAATGAAGACGCGGATATCTTATATGAATGATGTTACAGAAAGCGCTGGTGTATCGTTTTTTAATGACAAGACAGGTATATTCAGGGAAGAAAATTTCAGGGAATTTCTGATTAAAAGAAAAAATAAAACCAAAGTCTGTAAGTTGTCACTGGAATTCAGGACATTGAAGTATTTCAGGTTATATATGGCATTGGGAGTGAGCCATAAAGAAGCCTACAAAAACTATAAATATGGTGTAACTAATAAAGGTGTGGCCATGTTGTTTGATGAATTTAATTTTACCAATTTTACCTTTGCCTTCCGTTATGCATTCAGGGAGAAGTTTGTTAAAACCAGAAATGCCAAAATGTCACTGGGTTCAAAATACCCTGTTGTCTGGTTTCAATATACCAAAGGATTTAATAATTTTCTTAAAGGTGAGTATGATTATAACCGGTTCGATATTAAGGTTGAAGAATCTTTTTATTTCAAGTACCTGGGTGAGACGAGCATCCAACTCAGAGGAGGATATATTGATGGTGATCTACCCTATTGTAATTTATATAACGGGCGTGGCAGCTATCGTGTCTTTACCATCTTTGCCCCAAATAGTTTTTCCACGATGCGTATGAATGAGTTTCTCTCCAACTGGTATGTTGCTGTGTATTTCTCCCATAATTTCGGCAAGCTGTTGTTCCATATAAGGCGTTTCTCACCTGAATTTGTTTTTACGACCAACGTAGGTTTTGGAGCTCTTAACAATAAAAACAAGCATTTTAATGTGGATTTCAATACTATGGATAAGGGATATTATGAATCAGGGATATTAATAAATAATTTTCTGAACCTGAGATTATTCAGTATCGGCCTGGGAGCATGTTTTAGGTATGGCCCTTATTCTTTGGATAAAACCATTGATAATTTTGCATTTAAATGCACAATAGTATATTCTTTCAAAAGATCTGAACTCCCATCAAAATTATAAATAAGGAAATATAGATCATTCAAATATCAATATACTCGTCAACATGGATGATTCAAATATGCCAATGATCTTGATACGTTCCTCATATGTTTTAATAATATACGTGGAAATGTCCATGTTATCATATACAGTTGGTAAAATTTTCTCAGAAATGAGTTTTCCTTTAAAGTTGAATACTTTATAAAAGTAAAAATCATTGATCTTAATCACTGTCAGGATTTTATTGTCTTTTATCTGAAAGTCAATGATGGCCTGGTTGAATAAGTTACGGTAATCCTTGATGTATTCCAATGGGTTTTTCTTTTGATTGATCGGACTCTCGTATTCAGGCAGATCAAAAACTTTAATACGGTATGCTGGTTTTCGGCTTTTGAGGCTCTTTTGACCATAGATTACACCATTATATGTGTCAGTATACCAATATATTCCTTTTTTATACCTGATCATGGGTTTACTGAATGAATAACCAACCTTTTTTGATTTAAAAACATCATCAAGCTTTCCAATGTAAGACAAGAATTTCCCGTTCCTGTCGTACACGGCAAGTATTGGGGTAAAGTCATAAAAGCTTTCAATAAATGGATTATTCAATGAATCTTCTTTATTCAGCATTTCTGTTCCGCTAATAGGCCAGCCTTTGGAAACCGGTATACAGATCAGTTTACCATCATTAATAATGAAAGTACTTTGATGATCTATGGTAAATAAACTGTCGGCTATATTTTCAGGTGTAACATACCGGATCAGATCTCCTGTGTTCACATCCCGGTATAAATAGGTGATCTTATTATAATAAGCAATATGTTCCATGGCTTTATTTTCCCAGAAAATATCCGGAAGAGAAGCTGAGATCACAAGAGAATCACCAATAAAAGTATTGCTGAAAAACATCGTATTAATAATATTCATTTGCTTGAGCACCATGAACATAGTATCATCGATATCCGGACCACGGAATAAATTTTCTTCTTCTGTGGTTGGTTCAAGGGCCCTTAAAAATACAGCTCCGATCTCGCTGCATTTATAAAGATAGATACTGCAAGTCAGTTCATCCATGAATGAAAAATGTTCTATTTGGTCGTCAAAACTAGGATAATAAGCCTTGGAGATAGGATACCCTTCTTCTTCTCCCAGGACTATTTCCCTGACCGGCTTCATGACTTGCAGCCCCTTCTCGTCAATATGTATTTCTGGTACAGCCTGGTATTCTGATTGCTGGTTTTGCTTTTGGGGTTTATACTTGACTATGTCTACGTAACAATTATTTATCCAGTGGGCAAACTCACTGTTCATACTCAGTCCCAGTGTTGATTTGCCAATGATCAGATCACCTGAAGAGATGTTGAATTTGGTTATGTATGGCACCTGAAGATGGCCGGCACTGAAATAAAAATTGTCAAGAAAAGTAAGATCCGTTAAAGCAATAACATAGTCAGCTCTGAATTTCCTTTTTTTCAGGTAATATTCGAGTGCACCTGTTTTTGGATAAAATGCCAGAAGAACAACTTTTGCATCGGGATTGATATTTTTAATCTCCGTGATAAATGGATTTATAACTCCTTCACAGCGGGAACATCGCATGGGGGGGACAAATATGAAATAGACCGTATCATTCGTAAAAATGAGCTCAGTTTTTTCAAAAAATTCAATGATATTCTCATTTGTTCCTTCAAGCTGCCTCATCTGGTGCAGGTCATTTGAAAAATTGATCCAATGCAGAACTTCATCATCCTGACTGTATCCCACCAGGGATACAAAAATGAATAAATAAAAGAATACTTTTTTACACATGCTGGTGAGTATTTAATTTATAATTATGTTAAATATGACTAATCAGTTATTATCTCTTATCTTGTACCTCAGACTTTATACCTCATACCTTTAAGTATATATCCTTTTATTTTAATGCAGGGATGCAAGTTAATGCATCCCTGCTGGATTACTGCATATACCCATAATAAGCAATTTGGTTAACTGGGTTTAATATTATCATTTCAACACATCCAATTGTATGTCACCATTATCGATGATGATCTCGTCTCCTTTAATCTTTGCACAAGATGTAGGATTGATCCATATAATATTGACATCATAACTGCCAATTTGTGTTCCAAGGTCATTGAACACTACTGCATTGCCTTTTATTGGAAGTTTTGAGTTGATGTCATCATTCCAGCAACCATCATCTGTTATCCAGTTCCAGATATCTCCCCAGGAAAAGGTAATCTTGCAGCATTTTCTGAATGAAAACTGCGGGCAAAGTTTATAAGATCCGTTAGGTAGAATAACAACACCTCCTTTGCCTAGCTTTATAACCGAGATAGCATCAGCCGAAGTGGCTGTGAAAAAGAAAAATGTCAACAACAAAACAGGTATTATAAATAGCTTTTTCATAGGTTTTTTATTTTATTGGTTTAAGACTGTGAACAACAAGACCCTGGCAAGAATAATTGCCCCTATTTTTAGTTAAATTTGGCAGTTCAATGACAATAACATTGTAAGTGCCGCCTTCGTGATATAATGTGCCTGCGAGTCCGGAATGAGATCCCTCAAGTGACAGATTTTCCGATTCCACTGTTATCTCCGCACATATTTGATTAGGGTCATAAATTGGGCATACAATGGTTGTGTTGTCAGGTTTAACAATAATGCCACCCCTTCCATAAACAGTGACTTGAACATCAGCATTCAATACATTTGTTACGAGTAATAGCAGCATCGACATGGTAATTAATTTTAATAAAAGTTTCATAGTTTTAAGTTTTTTGGTTAAACATCTATTTTCTTTAAAGTAATCCGGGTCTTTATTCCGGATGAAAGTTATATTGGGGTTTTATCATTAATTCCCTTAAAAGGCAATTGTTCCAAAAAATATTGAAAAAGATTATAATATTTTTTAACATCACCTGTGAAAGTGTTGTTAGTTAGATGATTTGTGGTTAATATTGTGATGAATAATGAAGAGTGTTGCGAGTTGTACCATAGGCGGGTTTTACAGAATGTAGCTATAAAACTAATTTATCAGGTTTTTTTTGTCCGTATCAAATAAAAGTTGACTAATTAAAGTGTAGAATAATTATTTTTGTATCAAAACAAAAAATTATGTTAAAGAAATACTCAATTGCATTAACTGTTCTTGGATTTGTTATCCTGGCTTTGCTTGTTTGGTTTTTTTCAAGTATAGTTCTATATGTGTTGATTTCTTTTGTCCTCTCAATTATTGGGCATCCACTGGTCAATTTACTATGCAAAATTAAAATTAGAAAGTTATCCTTCCCGCGGGGGCTGAGTGCTATTATTGCTTTGCTAGTCATGATGGGTGTTGTGGTGGGATTCATTCTTTTCTTTGTTCCTGTTATTTCCATGGAGGCCAAGATCATTTCTCAGATCGACATGCAGGGAGTAACAGCATATTTCAATGAGCCCTTAGAAAAACTCCAGGCTTTTCTTATAAGGTGTGACATTATTGATACTAATCAAACTATTAAGAGTGCCCTTGAGACTCAGTTTAGATCGTTTGCCGGTATGATATCCGTTACTGATATTCTCAAAAATCTGGCAGGTACCACAGGTAGTCTGTTTTTTGGAATATTTTCCATCATGTTCCTGACCTTTTTTTTCCTGAAAAATGAGAAGATGTTTCCCAATTTTATTCTCCTTCTGATCCCCAAAAAATATGAAGAGGAAACAAAAAATATAATTTCCAAGATACATTACCTGCTTACGAGATATTTTATTGGCTTGCTGGGTGAGTTGGTATCAATGATGACCCTTATCACTGTAGGCTTAACGATTTTCGGTATCCAAAATGCCATTATCATTGGTTTTTTGGGTGGGTTAATGAATATCATTCCTTATCTAGGACCTTTGATAGGGGGAAGTATAGGAGTATTTATTGGTATTACAACTGCACTAAGTTATGGTTTGTATGATAAGGTTTTGGATCACACACTGGAAATCATTGGTGTTTTTGTGACAGCGAACCTGATAGATAATGTTTTGTTGCAGCCTATGATATACTCCAGCAGTGTTAAGGCCCAACCTGTGGAGATATTCCTGGTTATCATAATGGCGGGGAGCCTGGCGGGTATTCCCGGTATGATCCTGGCAATCCCGGCTTATACCGTCTTACGCGTTATTGCAAAGGAATTCTTAAGCAATATGAGAATTGTTCAAAAACTTACAAAGGATATTTAGACCGAATAATTTCCTAAAGGGGCAGGTATAGGGCATTGGGTATAAGGAGTTAGGAGCCTAACCTTGTCACGAATATTTCGGAATAAACTTTAAACTATTGTGCAGGTTAAGTATTCAAAAGAGCTCAATGTGTACAGGAAAATCATTGATAGTACCCATTTTCTTATTAATTTAAACTTCATCCGTGTCTGGAATGTTGTTTTGATCTATGTGAGTTACTGGCTGACCGGGTTGAAAGGAAAAATCATACATACCGGTATGCCGGTAAGTATTTCTGTTGAACCTACAACAGCTTGTAACTTAAGGTGCAGGGAATGTCTTTCCGGTCAGAAGCAATTTAGTCGTCCGGAAGGAAATATGAAATATGAAGATTTCCAAAATATCATCAATCAATTACACAAACATCTGCTGTATCTTATTATCTATTTCCAGGGCGAGCCATACATGAATAAGTTGTTTTTTGATTTTGTAAAATTTGCCAGGCAAAAATGTATTTATACAGTCACATCTTCAAACGGCCATTTTCTGGATGATAAAAATGCAAAAAAAACAGTTGAGTCCGGCCTTGACCGGTTGATTATTTCACTTGACGGGTTGGACCAGGAAACCTATGAATCATACAGGACGGGAGGAAATTTCGATAAGGTAATTCAGGGTATTCAAAATATTATTCGATGGAAAAAAGCATTAAAATCAACCAGGCCGTATTTAATTATTCAATTTTTGGTTTTAAAAACGAACGAACACCAAATGAAAGAGATAAAAAAACTTGGAAGGGTAATGGGTGTTGATGAGGTTCAATTCAAAACCGCGCAATTTTATGATTATGTTAATGGTAACGAATTAATTCCGGATAATAAAAGATATTCGAGATATATAAAAAGAGATGATGGTACATATGCCATTCGCAGTAAATTACCTGACCGTTGTTTCAAAATGTGGAGCAGCTGCGTGATTACCTGGGATGGCAGGATTGTACCCTGTTGTTTTGATAAAGATGCAAATCACCAGATGGGCAATCTGACTAAAAACTCATTTAGCGAAATCTGGAAAAGAGATTATTATAACCAATTCAGAAAAGCTGTTTTTACTGCAAGAGAGAAGATTGATATATGTAGGAACTGTACAGAAGGACTAAAGAATTAATACTACACTGTCATTATATCTTTTTCTTTGGCTTCCAATAGAGTATCTGTTTTTTCTGTGTACTCATCCGTAAGCTTTTGAATTTTATCCTGTAGTTTTTTGGTTTCATCTTCAGTCAAGCTATCATCTTCAAGACTTTTGGCAATGTCATTGGCATTTCTCCGGGCATTACGAATACTGATCTTTGTTTGTTCCGCCTCGTTCTTGGCCTGTTTAACGAGTTCTTTTCTGCGTTCCTCAGTTAATGGCGGAACAATGATCCGTAGCACTTCCCCTTCATTTTTTGGATTGAATCCCAGATTAGCTGCCAGTATGGCTTTTTCAATTTCGGGCAGAATGCTCTTATCCCAAGGCTGCACAATGATCTGGCGAGGATCCGGAGTATTGATATTGGCAGTTTGTTCGATGGGGGTTATTGCGCCATAATAGTTGATGTTAATTCCTTCCAGCATTGAAGGGCTGGCTTTTCCTGCCCGTATCTTCTGAAACTTTCTTTCCAGGTGGGCAATGGCATTGTCCATACTTTCCATGGTTTCATCAAGGCATATTTGAGCTTCTTCGGTCATGACGATTTGATTTAAATTACTTAGGGTTAAATTTTTCACTGCACCGATAAATCGGCGTTTTCGACTTGCGGTGGAGAGTGACTTCAATGATTTCAATACAAATATTCATGAAGTATTTTGTTTCTTATTTATATACAAAGATGGCAAATTTTTTACTTCGTAACAAGTGTTCCAATCTTTTTCCCTGTAACAACCTTTTTCAGGTTTCCTTGAATATTCATATTAAAAACCACAATATCCAGGTCATTTTCCATGCATAGTGTAAAGGCAGTCATATCCATGATTTGAAGATTCTTTTTATAAGCTTCTTCAAATGTGATTGTATCATATTTTTTAGCATCAGGATCTTTTTCAGGGTCAGCCGAATAAATACCATCCACCCTTGTTCCTTTCAATATGGCATCTGCTTTAATTTCAAGTGCGCGTAAAGCAGAAGCAGTATCAGTCGTAAAATAAGGATTACCGGTACCGCCGCTGATGATCACAACCTTTCCCTCATTTATGTAACCAATAGCTTTCCGGCTGCTCATGGATTCTGCAACAGGGTCAACGGCAATACCTGATAAAATTCTTGAAGGGATTCCGGATTTTTCCAGGGCAGCTTGCAGTGCCATGCTGTTGATCACTGTTGCCAGCATGCCCATGTAATCTCCCTGGATACGGTCCATCCCATCCCGGGTGCCCTGAAATCCACGAAAGATATTACCACCGCCAATAACAATCCCGACCTGGATATTTTCTTCGACAATGGATTTTATTTCTTTTGCATATTGTGAAAGCCTTTCCGGATCAATACCATATTGTTGGTTACCCATTAGGGCTTCACCGCTTAATTTTAACAATACCCTGTTATATTTCATTATATAATGTATTGTGATAATTTAGTTTATGAGAGTCTTTTTAATGTTGTAAGTTGTGTATCTGGTATTAGTTATTTAGGTTATCAGTTAACTATTTGGCAAACACCTCTTTTGAGTTCGTGTTCGACAATTTTATATTTCTTTTCGACGATCCTGCCGTCATTATATTGTACCTTAATTTTTTCGTTCCTTCCGATTTTCTTATCGGTTCTTATTATTGGCTTTGTGGCCTTAGGCTCTTGTGTATCCGCATGAGCCTGGGAAAGCATATCAGTCCTTTCCTCCTTCAACTTGGTGTTGTCAATTCCTCTGGGCATCTCGGCTTCCTGAATAGTACTTTCATCCTGCAGTGGAAGGTTACCTTTGATAAGAAATGAGGAAATATCTTTGTTAATCTTCTGGATCATGTTTTTGAAAAGCTCAAATGATTCGAATTTATAAATGAGTAAAGGGTCTTTCTGCTCATAGGTGGCTGTTTGTACAGATTGCTTCAGTTCGTCCATTTCCCTGAGATGTTCCTTCCAGGAGTCATC
>JAUWGC010000197.1 GCA_030606625.1 Bacteroidales bacterium
AATGACGTTGAAATACTGGGTGTGGAAAACATTAAAGAAGTTATTGAATTCTTTAATGGTGTAAAAAAGATCGAGCCTGTTAAGTTCAATATAAAACAAGCATTTTATGAAAGGATAAACAATTATGAATTTGATTTTTCGGAAGTTAAAGGCCAGGAAAACATTAAGAGGGCTCTGGAAATTGCTGCTGCAGGTGGTCATAATGTTATTCTCATCGGTCCGCCTGGATCAGGAAAGACCATGCTGGCCAAAAGGCTGCCTTCTATTCTGCCACCATTGAATCTTCAGGAAGCCCTGGAAACAACTAAAATCCATTCTGTAACCGGAAAAATGAATAAATATGGTGCTCTTGTCACCATCAGGCCTTTCAGGGCTCCACATCATACGATCAGTGATGCAGGACTTGTGGGAGGCGGTACTTTTCCCCAGCCCGGAGAGATCTCACTGGCTCACAACGGTGTTTTGTTCCTTGATGAATTACCTGAATTTAAAAGAACAGTACTCGAAGTAATGCGTCAGCCAATGGAGGAAAGAACAGTCACTATTTCAAGGGCAAGATTTACAGTCGACTATCCTGCCAGCATCATGCTGGTAGCAGCCATGAACCCTTGCCCCTGCGGTTACTACAATCATCCTGGGCAAGAATGCACCTGTTCGGCCGGCATGGTACAGAAATACCTCAATAAAATATCCGGCCCCTTAATGGACCGCATTGATATCCATATCGAAGTAGTGCCGGTGCCATTCAATGAACTGGTTAAGGACAAACCTGCAGAAAAAAGCGAAATTATCCGTGAACGGGTAATTGCAGCCAGAAAGATCCAGGAAACAAGATTTAAAGAAAGTAAGGGAACTTACTCCAATGCCCAGATGAACTCAAGGCTTTTGAGAAAAATTTGCCGGATCAATGAAGATGGCAAGACCCTTTTAAAAAATGCCATTGAAAAACTTAATCTCTCTGCAAGGGCTTACGACAGGATATTAAAGGTATCACGCACAATTGCCGACCTTGAAAACACTCCCGATATACAAACCAATCACCTGGCCGAGGCTATACAATACCGCAGCCTTGACAGGGATAACTGGGGTACATGAAAATTATCCGATCTCCTTGATGATGACCTCTGTCTTATCGCTCAACAAATCCTTGAATTTTAAAGCATCTTCCTTTGTCCCTTCATACAAACCATAATGAATTGGTATGGCTACTCTGGCCTTTACATCATTTACTGCTTCAGCAGCTTCTTCAACACTGTTCATTGTATATGTCTGACCTAAAGGCATTAATACAATATCACATTCCAGATTTTTCATTTCCGGTATCCTTTCGGTATCGCCGGCATGATAAATCCTGACACCCTCGAGCGACAGTATATAACCAACCCAATTATTATGTTTAGGATGGAAGTTGGTTTTCACAATATTGTACATAGGAACAACCTCCACAGGGATACTATCGACAATGATCTTATCACCCGGAGCAACTGCTTTGACATTTTCATATCCTGCATTCTCTATTTCGGAAACACAGTCTTGCGGGCAAACAAAAATTGTCTTCTGATGAGCGACTTTTTGAATATCCTCAACAGAAAAATGGTCATAATGGTTATGCGTAATGAAGACAATATCAGCTTTATCAGATTTCTTTATCTGATGAGGATCGAAATAAATACATTTATTTCCCGAAACGATTTTCACAGTGGCATGGCCGAGCCATTGTATACGATCAATAATTTCCATAGATTTATTTTTTCTTCAAATTTAATAAAGAATTGGTAAGTATTATGACCCGAATTTCTTTTAGGCCGTTATTTTGCTGAGAGCAAAGAGCTAAGTGTCAATAAAAGAATCACTTTGTCCTCAGCGCTTATCGCTTTATTATTTATGCGATCTACCGTGATCACCTGACTATCGCAACCTTTCGTTGCATAATGCTTCCATCCTGCATTCTGAGCCTTAAAAAATACACTCCTTCCCCAAGGCCTTCAATGGGGATGACTAATTTATTCCCACGGTCCTGCATTTTCATCATGCTGTTACCCAAAAGATTTATTACTTCAACCTCCAGTATCCTTTCACCGCTCCGGATGTGAATCTTGTCTGTTGCCGGGTTTGGGAAGATATGAAGGTCAACACCGGCAGGTTCATCTATACCGACCGGGACATTAATGGTTACAGTATCACTGAATATGGATTCACAATCTTCATACAGGGCAGATACCTTGAATTCGTATTCTCCTCCACTGGCAGGGTACCAGTAATAGAAAGTGTCGGTAGTGTAATTCAGGTATTCGTTGTTCATGT
>JAUWGC010000131.1 GCA_030606625.1 Bacteroidales bacterium
CCGTATACAATAGCTGGCGCCTGAACGAAAAACACTATGGTAATCTTCAGGGGCTTAATAAAACGGAAATGGCTGAAAAATACGGCGATGAACAAGTATTGTTATGGAGAAGAAGTTTTGATATACCTCCGCCACCCTTAAGTGAAGATGACGATCGTAACTCAAAATTTGATCCGAGATACCGCAATTTGAAAGATGATGAGATCCCGAGAACAGAATCACTTAAAGAAGTCATCGATCGAATGGTTCCCTATTGGGAAAATGAAATATCCAAAACACTTCAACAACATAAAGAAATCCTGGTTGCTGCACATGGCAACAGCTTACGTGCTGTTGTAAAATATTTGAAAAATATGACACCTGAGTATATCCTGGAATTCAATATTCCAACAGGTATTCCATATGTTTTTGAATTCGATCAGGACATGAACCTGGTCAATGATTATTTCATAGGTGATGAAGAAGTGATCAAGAAGCTCATGGAGCAAGTTGCCAACCAGGCCAAAAGAAAATAAAAGCAATGTATAAACAATGGGTTATCCCTGACATTCACGGATGTGCCAAAACCCTGCAAACCCTGATTGAATTTCAGATCAAACCATCCAAACACGATTGGTTGTATTTTTTGGGTGATTATATCGACAGAGGACCTGATTCCAAAGGGGTAATCGATTTCATCATAAAGCTTCAGGATGAAGAGTACAACGTCCGGTTGCTTAAAGGGAACCATGAAGAATTGTTTATCAGGGCTTACGAAGAAGAATCCAATCGAAAAAGTATACTTGGAATTAAAACCAGAAATTCTGTTAAAACGGAATGGAAGAAGCTTGGTGGAAAAAAATGTCTTGAAAGCTTTAATATTAAAAATTTATGTGACTTTCCCGCCAATTATATCGATTGGATGAAAAACCTTGAAATATTCATTGAACTTAAAGATTATATACTGGTTCATGCCGGCCTGAATTTTACAATTGATGATCCTTTCAAAGACAAAAATGCCATGTTATGGGTCCGTGAGTTCAAGCCTGATGCGAAAAAGATCAATAACAAATCGGTTATTCACGGCCATGTCCCTGTCAATCTTGAGTTGATCTATCATTTAAAAGAAAACAGGTCATATAAATATATTGCCCTTGACAATGGTGTTTATTTGAAGGACATGGATGGCTTCGGTAACCTGGTGGCCCTTGAACTGGGTTCAATGGAACTGGCTATTCAATATAATGTTGATTGGTGAAAAGATCAGTAATTTCTCTCTGATCACTGATCACTTGTCACTGATCACTGGTCACTGATCACTCTTCATTGTTCTCGAATCGATCAGTATTTCAAGAAGTTGTATTGCTGCATCAGAAATCACTGTTCCAGGTCCGAAGATAGCAACAGCACCTGCTTTGTAAAGGAAATCATAATCCTGCGGGGGGATCACGCCGCCTACAATAACCATGATATCACTTCTGCCCAATTTCTTCAAATCCATAATAAGCTGTGGTACAAGTGTCTTATGACCTGCTGCAAGGCTTGATACACCCACTATATGAACATCGTTCTCAATAGCTTGTTTGGCAGTTTCGCCAGGTGTTTGGAACAAAGGTCCGACATCTACATCAAAGCCAATATCAGCAAAACCTGTTGCTACAACCTTTTCACCTCGGTCATGTCCATCTTGCCCCATTTTGGCAACCAAAATCCTTGGGCGTCTTCCTTCCAATCCGGCAAAGCTATCAGCCAGTTCAGATGCTTTTATAAAACTATCATTATTCTTTGACTCAGATGAATACACACCGGAAATTGAATGGATCATTGCTTTATACCTTCCAAACACCTTTTCACAAGCAAATGAGATCTCGCCAAGTGTTGCCCTGTTTTTTGCAGCTTCAACGGCCAATTCCAGGAGATTGCCTTTTCCTGTTTCACACGCTTTTGTTATTTTTTCAAGTGTCTGTTTAACATCTTCATCATTTCTCCCAGCTTTAAGCTTTTTCAATCTTCTTATCTGGGCTTCGCGTACAGCGGTATTATCCACTTCCAGTACCTCTATCGGGTCTTCCTTCGCCAACCGGTATTTATTTACTCCGACTATAGTATCCTTGTTAGAATCAATCCTGGCCTGTTTTCGTGCAGCAGCTTCTTCGATCCTACGTTTGGGCATGCCTGTTTCAAATGCCTTTGCCATGCCGCCCAACTCTTCAATTTCCCGGATCAGTTTCCATGCTCTATGAGCAATATCATGCGTAAGGGATTCAACATAATAGGAACCAGCCCAGGGATCAATACTTCGTGTGATGCTGGTTTCTTCCTGTATATAAATCTGTGTATTCCTCGCAATCCTTGCAGAAAATTCTGTAGGAAGAGAAATAGCTTCGTCCAGAGCATTAGTATGCAATGACTGAGTATGCCCTAATACTGCACCCATTGCTTCAACGCAGGTTCTGGCTACATTGTTAAAAGGAGTCTGCTCAGTCAGGCTCCATCCGGAAGTCTGGCAATGAGTACGCAAGGCCATCGATTTCGGATTTTTGGGATTAAAGCTTTTGACTATCCTGGCCCATAACATTCTTGCAGCACGCATTTTAGCTATCTCCATAAAATGATTCATCCCAACACCCCAGAAAAAGGATAAGTAGGGGGCAAAAGTGTCAATATCCATACCTGCCGCTATTCCCGCCCTGATGTATTCAAGGCCGTCAGCAAGAGTGAAAGCGAGTTCGATATCAGCAGTAGCACCTGCTTCCTGCATATGATATCCACTGATGCTGATCGGATGGAATTTAGGCATATGCTTTGAAGTATATTCAAATATGTCAGCGATTATTCGCATGGATGGCTGGGGGGGATAAATATAAGTATTCCTCACCATGAATTCTTTAAGGATATCATTTTGGATAGTGCCTGCCAGCTTTTGCAATTCAACACCCTGTTCAAGGCCTGCAACAATATAGAACGCCATAACCGGAAGCACCGCTCCATTCATGGTCATAGATACAGTCATTTTATCAAGTGGGATCTGATCAAACAATATCTCCATGTCAAGGATTGAATCCACTGCAACACCTGCTTTTCCAACATCGCCGATTACACGTTCATGATCTGAGTCATAACCTCTGTGCGTTGCAAGATCGAAAGCTATTGACAAGCCTTTCTGACCTGCTGCAAGGTTTCTCCGGTAAAAAACATTTGATTCCTCTGCTGTTGAGAAACCTGCATACTGCCTGATTGTCCAGGGACGCGTGACATACATCGTTGAGTATGGCCCTCTCAGATAGGGAGGAATTCCGGCAGCATATTCCAGATGTTCCATATTCAGCAGATCATCTGCCGTATAAACCGGTTTCAGGGAAATTTGCTCGGGTGTCATCCAATCCTTCTTTATGTTGTTCTCCTGTTCCCATTGAGCAGTTGATTTCCCTGATCGAATAACAGTCCTGATATCTATTTTATCGAAATTCGGTTTCATACTTATTGTTATTACGCTATAAAACTTTGTTTTTTAGCAAACTTCTTTTTCAAACAAACTATTGGATTATTTATTCAATATCCAATTCACGCTGAAACGAACGTAATGATTCCAATACATTGGAATGGATATGAATAAAATGCCTGATCCCAATTTGCTTTAGTTCATCAATATATTCTTTTGGATACCCAGCTATAACGATAATAGATTTTTCTTTGAGTTTATCAAATATTTCCTGCGCAATAGTCACATATTCTTCATCAGAGCTACATAAAACAACAATATCCGGATTATTATTATTACAAGCTTTGATACCATCTTCGATTGTCTTGAAACCAAGGTTGTCAATGATCTCAAATCCCGCGCAAGCAAAGAAATTACTTGAGAATTGAGCTCTGGCTATTTGTTTGGCCAAATTACCATAGATGAACAAAAATACTTTAGGCCTTTTGTTTTCCCTGGCATACTGATCTGTTTTATACCTTAATTGTTCAAATGCCTGCCCTCCCCTATATGGTGTTAAAATATCTAATAAAGCATTCTCAACACTTTCATCTGATAAAGTTAATTTTTCGTAAATATGTTCATTAATGTTAGGATACTGATTCGTACCCAGAAGTATCTTCTTGCGTTTTGCCAAAGCAATATCCCTTTTCCGGGCCGTTTCTTTGATCCTTTTCTGTATAAAGCCCTGTTTAACCGCTTCGATATACCCACCCTTTGATTCAACCTCAAGGAATAATTTCCATGCTTCACCGGCTATCCCGTCCGTCAGATTCTCAATGTAATAGGATCCTGCTGAGGGATCTACAACCTTATCGAGATATGATTCCTCTTTCAACAGCAATTGCTGACTACGTGCAATCCTTTCTGAAAAATCACTTGCTTCCCGGCGGGCATTGTCAAAAGGAATAACCGTAAGGGAATCGATACCGGCAATAATGGCTGACATGGACTCGGTAGTGGTTCTTAGCATATTCACATACGTGTCATAAATGGTTTTATTCCAATCGGAGGTAACTGCATGAATGTTCATTTTTGTAAATTCCGTATTGCTTGGCTCATAAGCCTTTACGATATGAGCCCAAAGCAACCTTGCTGCTCTGAATTTCGCTATTTCAAAAAAATAATCCGGCCCGACAGCAAAATTGAACTTGATATTAGGTGCTATCTTGTCGACAGATATTCCTTTTTCCGTTAATTGCGTCAGGTATTCAGCACCCGCAGAGAGACTAAAAGCCAGTTCCTCAACGATAGTTGAACCGGAGTTGTGAAAGATCAGCCCGTTGACGGCAAGAACCGTGAAAAATGGAAAATGGCAAGCAATCCCTATGAGATCTTTGCAACTTTCAAAACAGTCATCCTGTCCGGAAAAAAACTTTCCTTTTAATATCAAATAACCCAGAGGGTCATAATCCAATGAGCCGTGAATTTTTTGAAAATCCCTATTATATTGAACAACCAGGTCGTAAAAGATCTGCATAATATTTATTGCAGCAGCAGGGTTGCACACGAAGTTGATCTCAATGATCTCTGCATAGATATTTTTTAGCAGCTCATCAATATCTTCATGAGTGTAATTTTGTTTCTCATCGAGGATCAGGCCCAATGAATTGACCCCTTTCATCAAAATATCCAAGGCTTTTGCATTGGCTTTGTCAATATCTTTAACTTTTATATCCTGCCTGATATACCAGTCATTATTATTTATTTTATTACCTCTTACATATGGAAAATCACCCGGAAAAGATGATTGATAGGATAATCCGGCAAGGTCTTCTTTCCTGTAAAATGGCTTAACATCAATTCCTTCATTTGTCTTCCATATCAACTTTTTTTCGTAATCAGCTCCTTTCAGGTCATTCTGAATTATTTTTTTCCATTCCCGTGTAGAGACAGCGGGGAACTCACTGAACAATTTCTCGTTATTTTTCTGATGATCCATTTCCGGTTAATTACCTCTCCTTATTCCAAATTTATTAATTCTCAACAATATAGCAGTAAAATTACAATAAAATTCACAAACTGAATAAGAAATCGCTTCCGGTCAGGCTTACATCCCCGGGTTAAGTATTGTTTTGAATTTTCATTGGTTGAAACCTCATATAGGTCAGTGACCTCCAGAGCCATTCAAACGGGCCGAATCTGAATTTCTTCAGCCACAGGTTTGAGAATATGATCAAACTGAGCCAAATGGCAAGCACAATGAGCAATTGCCAAAATCGTTCCACTCTTCCAAACAAGCCAAATCCATGGCCATAAAATAATAATGTTGCTATTATGGTCTGCAGCAGGTAATTGGATAAGGCCATTTTGCCAACTGGTGCCAACCATTTCTTAAAATATTTCCATTTCGTTGATTTGCAGATCAGCATAACTGCCGAGATATAAGCAAAACTTATAAAAGGGCTTCCCCAATAATTAAAATGTTTTCCCAGGAACATGGACTTCTCCATTACCCATTCTGCTTCACAATTATAGACAAGACCGAATATCACTAATGGCAGGCCTATTGCCAGTCCCGTGATCAATCCGGTAACATAAAACCTTGTTGACTTCTGTGCACTTAATACACCCGTTTTATACAAGGCCATTCCGATCAGCATCAAGCCCATCACCCTCCAGAAGATAAAAAACAACAAGCCATAAGTTTGAATTATGATTGCCAGTGGGATACGGTGTGCAAGCTGACCAGTCCAACCATTTCTATATATTGCTGTTTCCTG
>JAUWGC010000099.1 GCA_030606625.1 Bacteroidales bacterium
GATATATCTGTTTATCAATGATAATAGCCATCGGACAACTTTTTAATTAACTAATACACACCTCGTTTTTTCTGATTGTTTTAAGTACCTTAGTCATCAGATATCTTTCTATAAAAAATGGATTAATTTTTTATCTATTAGGAGTGGATTAATTTATTTTGAGTTAATTAAGAAGAAAAAAAATCAAATTTTGGTGTTGAAAATAAAAAATTTATATCTTTGCTCCCCACAATCAGAAAATTTATTATATAAATTAAAATATATATATCATGACAAAAGCAGAAATTGTAACAGAAATAGCTAACAAAACAGGAATCGAAAAAGTTGCCGTACAAGCAACCGTAGAATCTTTTATGGGAGTAGTAAAGAATTCTATGATCAACAACGAAAATGTATACCTTAGAGGTTTTGGTAGTTTTACCATTAAGAAAAGAGCTCAAAAGACTGGCAGGAACATATCAAAAAACACAACAATTATTATTCCGGCTCACAACATTCCCTCTTTTAAGCCTGCTAAGTCTTTCGTGAATGCCGTTAAGAAAAACGTCAAGTAATTATATTAATTAAGCTTTATTTTCTATCGTTATGCCTAGCGGGAAAAAGAAGAAAAGACATAAGATGGCTACTCACAAGCGTAAGAAACGCTTGAGAAAGAACAGACACAAGAAGAAATAATAATACAATTGTATAATATGTAACTTATTATGCAACTGTGTTCTTTTCCATTAACCATACTGCCTTTTTTGTATATCAAGCTTCCATACCTCTGGCAACTGTTTTATTCTATACAGTGAAGATAAAATTGATATATTGTGAATAAGGAATTAATCATTGATTTGGGTACTTCAGAAGTTAATATTGCGCTTCTCGAAGAAAAGTCCCTTGTTGAACTCCATAAAGAATCCTATAATAATAATTATTCGGTTGGGGATATTTTTTTGGGCAAGGTTAAGAAGATTATGCCCGGATTAAATGCTGCCTTCATCGATGTTGGTTATGAAAAAGATGCTTTTCTACATTACCTGGATCTTGGCCACCAGATCAGGTCACTCAATAAGTACACCAAGCTTTCATTATCTCCAAAAACAAACCCACCTTTTTTACCAAACTTTACTTTTGAAAAAGGCATTGAGAAAACAGGCAGGATCTCACAGGTATTAAAAACGAATCAACAAATCCTTGTTCAGATTGCCAAGGAGCCCATTTCCACAAAAGGGCCACGGCTGTCATCCGAATTATCCTTTCCAGGAAGATACCTTGTATTGATTCCTTTTTCAAACCGTATCTCCATCTCTCAGAAGATAAAGAACATAGAGGAAAGAAACAGGCTGAAGCGCCTGATACAAAGCATCAAACCAAATAATTACGGAGTTATTATACGGACCGTTGCCGAAAATAAGCATGTTGCCGATCTGGATGCCGATATGAAATACCTGGTCAAAAAGTGGGAAAACTGTACTACTAAGTTAAACCATTCAAAAGTACCCCAAAAGATCGCCAGCGAACTTGACAGGACTTCCGCTTTATTGAGAGACATACTTAATGAATCCTTCAACAACATTTATGTTAACGATGCTGTATTATTTGATGAAACAAAGAATTTTATTGAAAAGATCGCTCCGAAAAAGGCTGATATTGTTAAGCTGTATAAGGGAAGAATCCCGATTTACGAGCATTTTGGCGTTGATAAGCAGATTAAAAATTCCTTTGGTAAGGCCGTTACTATAAGAAGTGGAGTTTATCTGGTCATTGAACACACAGAAGCCATGCACGTGATCGATGTTAACAGCGGCCACAGGGTGAACCAGGACAATACACAGGAGGCTAATGCACTTCAGGTTAACCTTGAAGCAGCTATTGAGGTTGCCAGGCAATTACGTTTAAGGGATATGGGAGGCATTATCGTTGTTGACTTCATTGACATGCATGAAGCCAAACACCGTCGGGCCTTACACGAAAAAATTAAAGAAGAAATGTCAAAAGACCGGGCCAAGCACACAATCCTTCCACCCAGCAGATTCGGCCTTGTACAGATCACACGCCAACGTGTACGACCTGAAATGAATGTGGAGATCTATGAAAAGTGCCCTACCTGTGACGGAACCGGTAAAATCAAACCCAGTATAATCCTGATTGATGAAATTGAACGCAATATCCAATATCTTCTCAAGGAACAGAACGAGAAATACATTAAGATTGAACTTCATCCTTACATTTTTGCCTACCTTACAAAAGGCTTTCAATCTATACAATTCAAATGGTTCCTGAAATTCGGAAAATGGATATACCTTTGTTCAAATAATTCCTATCACTACCTTGAGTATCACATTTTCAACCGTAATAATGATGAATTAAAAATGTGAATAATTCCAGCCTTTCCTAATTTTTCATTATAGCAGAGTTATTATACTAACATTTTTGTAATTTCGCGCCCATGGAAACAGTAGTTAGCGGAATAAGACCAACTGGAAACCTGCATCTTGGTAATTACTTCGGTGCAGTTAAGAACTTTGTTAAAATGCAGCATGAAAATAACTGCTTCTTTTTCATTGCTGATTATCACTCTTTAACCACACATCCAACACCGGAAAACCTGCATGATAGTGTAAAACAGGTGCTTGTCGAATACCTGGCTTCGGGTCTGGACCCGGAAAAAGCAATCATTTACCTTCAAAGTGACGTTCCTGAAGTTGTAGAGCTCTATTTATTGCTCAACATGAACGCTTACCTGGGAGAACTTGAAAGATGCACTTCATTTAAGGAAAAAGTCAGAAAGCAACCGGAAAATGTGAATGCCGGTTTGTTAACCTATCCTACCCTTATGGCTGCAGATGTGATCATTCATAAGGCTTCAAAAGTTCCGGTAGGAAAGGATCAGGAACAAAATCTGGAAATGATGCGTACTTTTGCCAGACGATTCAACAGAATGTATAAAACTGATCTGTTTCCTATTCCCAAAGCCTATAACTTCGAAAATGAACTTGTTAAAATACCGGGGCTGGACGGTAGCGGGAAGATGGGCAAATCAGAAGGAGAAGATAATGCAATCTTTCTGGCCGATGAACCTGATGTGATCAGGAAAAAAGTTATGCGTGCCATAACAGACAACGGCCCGACGGAAATGAACCAAATAAAACAGGAACCTATCGAAAACCTTTTTACATTGATGAATGTTGTTTCTTCAACCGATACTTTTGAATATTTTAATGATAAGTATAACACCTGCGAAATCCGCTACGGTGAAATGAAAAAACAACTCGCAGAAGATATAATCAAGTTTAATCAACCCATTCTTGATAAGATCAAAGAATTGTCAACTGATGTTGATTTTCTCAGGAAAGTTACCACTGAAGGCGCTGAAAAAGCCCGGGAAAGTGCCATAAAAACACTCGAAGAGGCAAGGAAAATCATAGGATTCAAAGCCTTCTAGCTACCATAACATTTAACCTGTGACACAAATTATAGAAACAAAAAAAGTCAAGGAAACTGCAATACTTGTCGGACTTGCCACCAACAGGGACACAAGAGAAAAGATCATAGAACACATGGATGAATTAGCATTTCTTGTTAAGACAGCCGGCGGCATCCCTGTTAAAAAATTTATTCAATCACTTCCTGCACCGGATACCAAAACTTTTGTTGGTTCGGGCAAGCTATCAGAGATCAGCGAATATGTCAAGTCAGGAAACATTGACATAGCGATATTCGATGATGAGCTCAACCCTACCCAGATCAGGAATATCGAGAAAGAACTAAATTGTAAGGTCCTTGACAGAAGCCACCTGATCCTCGACATCTTTGCCAGCCGCGCCAGGACTGCACACGCCAAGACACAGGTTGAACTGGCTCAATATGAATACCTGCTCCCCAGACTTACACGATTGTGGACACACCTTTCCAAGCAAAAAGGGGGTATTGGCCTGAAAGGCCCGGGTGAAAAAGAAATTGAAACCGACCGCCGGATCATACGGGAGAGAATAGCACTGCTAAAAAATAAATTGGTTCAGATCGACAAACAAAAAACCACTCAGCGTAAAAACAGAAAAAGCCTGGTCAGGGTTGCATTGGTTGGCTACACCAATGTTGGAAAATCCACCATCATGAACCTGCTGTGTAAATCCAATATTTTTGCAGAAAATAAACTTTTTGCAACCCTGGATACCACAGTCAGGAAAATTGTGGTAGAAAACCTGCCTTTCCTCTTGTCGGATACAGTCGGCTTTATTAGAAAATTACCTCACAGCCTTATCGAATCTTTCAAATCAACCCTCGATGAGGTAAGAGAAGCTGATATCCTTTTGCATGTAGTTGATATTTCTCATCCTGATTTTGAGGATCATATCAAGGTGGTCAGAAAAACCTTAACTGAAATAGATATTTTCGATAAACCCACAATTATTATTTTTAATAAAATTGATACTTACCATTTCACAGAAAAAGCACCGGACGATCTTTCTCCAAAAACCAGGGAGAATATTACACTGGAAGAACTGAAACGAACCTGGATGGCAAAGGCCAATCAACCATGCATATTTATTTCAGCCATTGAGAAAGAAAATATCGAAGCATTAAAGGAATTACTTTATTGGAAAGTCAAAAAGATCCATCTCAGCAAATATCCGTATGATAATTTGTTATATAAAGATATAAAAGGTTTTGATCCGTTTTCCGGATAGTTTACAGCTTCACCATTCACTTACCTGCCTGTTTTCCTGCTGATAACAGCTGCCCATCCACCGCCTTTTGCCAGTTTTATTTTCATCTGGCTGTCTCGGGTTATCTCCCCGGTGATTTTTTTATAATCGCTGGCATACCTGTCTGCATTGATGCCATCCTCTATAATCTCAATATCATAAATACCTTCTTCAAGGAAATCAAAGACCAGCTCAAATTCCCTGGCTTCCCAGTCAGTCATGGCCCCTATGTACCAGGTGTTTTCTTTTTTTCTTGCAATGACAATGTATTCACCAACTTTGGCATTCAGCACTTTTGTATCATCCCAGGTAACCGGGATCTTTGCAATGAAATCAGTACATTCGTGTTCCTTTAAGTAATTGGAGGGATTATCTGCCAGCATTTGAAGCGGGCTTTCATAAACCACATACATTGCGATCTGGTGGCAGCGTGTTCCCTGGCTCATAGGACGGGTGAAGAACGGGTGAAAGTTGTTTTTCATGGCATTGACCATGGCACCGGGGGTATAATCCATAGGCCCGGCAACCATCCTGGTAAATGGCAGTGTAACATCATGTCCGGGAGTGATCAGATCACTCCATTTGCTGTTTTCAAGTCCTTTTACTCCTTCGTATGTCAACACATTGGGATAGGCCCTTCTGAGTCCGGATGGCTTAAAGGCACCGTGAAAATCGACGATAAGTTTTCTTTTGGCAGCTTCACGGGCTATCCTTTCATAAAAATTCACCATATCCTGGTCTGCCAGCTGCATGAAATCCACCTTAATTCCTTTGGCACCCCATTCGGCAAATTGGTCAAGTGCCTGGTCAAGATTATCATCCAGAGGTTTCCATAAGGTCCAAAGGATGACGCCAACATTCTTTTCTTTCCCGTAAAGGATGATCTCCTGCAGGTTAATCTCCGGTATAATATCAAACAGGTCTGTGGTATTTGACCAGCCCTCGTCCAGGATGATGTATTCTATGCCATATTTTGAGGCAAAATCGATATAGTACTTATAGGTTTCTGTATTGATACCTGCGCGGAAATCCACTCCATAGATATTCCATGCGTTCCACCAGTCCCATGCTACTTTGCCAGGCCTGATCCACTCTGTTTCTTCCAGGGCTAAGGGCCTGGACAATTTAAATACCAGTGTGCTTTCAACCAGTTTGCGGTCGTCATCGGTAATGATAAACACCCTCCACGGGAAAGACCGGCAGCCATCAGTAGTTGCAATATAATCTGCTTCTTTGGTAATAATCATATCGCGGTCGGCGTACCTGCCTGGTTTGATCTCCAGTGGCACTTTGGGAAATCCGGCTCTCAGGGCATGACTACCTGTGCCAAAGAGAAACATATTGGGATAGTCATAAAGATCTGCCTCGGTAACCAGCACCTTGATCCCGTCTTCTGTACTAATGAGCGCAGGCAATGAGCAGAATTGATCTTTGGCAATGGAATCTATTTCTGTAATCCTGTAAAGTCTTTCATAATGGGAAATGAAACTTTTTTCTTCGGGGAAATAAACAATACTCTTATCCGGGAAAGCAAAATAAGCTTCTTCTCCATAAACCTTGATCTGTTTGGGAATATCGGTTATGAAACGGTAGGCCACACCATCATCATATGCTCTGAATACCAAAGTATACTTTCTCTTGAACTGTATGGTAAGCTCATTACAATAGTCTGTGATCGTTTTGAATTTTGTAGGAATAACAGGGTGGATTTCCTGCTTGATAGTCTTCTGCTTAGCACTGATAACCCTTGGCTGGTCTCCCAGGACTTGTTGATCATCAATGGTTAAAGAGATAATACCTGGCAGGATGACAGGTTTGTTTTCATAAGAGGCTGACCAGGTTATTTGCCGGTCAATCTTAATGTTGACATTAATTTTCCCATCCGGTGAATTTAAATGATATATCTTCCCTAAGGCAGGCAGATAATTAAATAACAATAATATAATCACGAATAATGTGACTTTGGTTCTATTCATAATGCTCGGTGTTATTAATAGTTATTTCACTTCAACTGACAACTGAATAAACTAATCATTTATCTTTCTTAAGTCTTAGAAGCAGGACATCTCTTGCGGGAATATCAATGGTATTTATTTCACTGGCTGCTCCCAGGTCTTTTCCTTTCCAGAGATCTCTCAGGATATAATTTCCATCATAAAGCCTGATGGAGTATTTATTCTCACAATTCTTTATCAGCCATGTCCAATGCATGATAATGTTTTGCGGATCATCTCCTCTGTTAAACAGGCAAACTGCCATTTCTTCATTAGAAAGGGGCTTGAGCCAAATTTCAAGATCACCGTGGTCTTTGTACTTGTACCCCTGTTTTCCAAGCGGGTCCTGGTTAATAGTGATGACTTCCTTTGCTGTTAAGATATCCCTTATTCCTTTCGACATATCTCTCAGGTCATTACCTGCCATCAGCGGGGCAGCCAGCATACACCACAATGCGAAATGGGCCTTATATTCTTTGATTGTCATTCCTCCATTTCCCACTTCCAGCATATCGGGATCATTCCATTTGCCCGGGCCGGCATATTCTTCCAATCCTTCCTGTTTATCCAGTATCAGGGTCCATCCCATGCCTCCCCAGTCATTCAGGCAATCCCAGCAGTCCTGGATATCGTATGTGGTTCGCCACAGATGTCCTATATCTCCTGCCCATTCCCAGGGTTTGGTGCTACCCCATTCACAAATGCTGAACACTATTGGCCTCCCGGCTTTATAAAGGGCATCCCGCATGAGCTTGTATGATGCTTCTGAATTTTGTTTCCCATGATTACACCAATCATATTTCAGGTAGTCGACTCCCCAGGAAGCATATGTCCTGGCATCCTGGTATTCATACCCCCGGCTACCCGGCCTGGCCTGGCAGGTGTATCTTCCGGCATCGGAGTACAGGCCGAATTTTAATCCTTTGGAATGAACATAATCTGCCAGTGCTTTCATCCCGGACGGGAATCTTTCAGGATCGGCAATAATATTGCCGAGGCTGTCCCGGCCGATCTGCCAGCAGTCATCAATGACAATATATTCATAGCCAGCATCTTTCATACCGCTGCTGACCATGGCGTCTGCCATTTCTTTGATCATTTGTTCATTGACATCACAGCCAAATTTATTCCAGCTATTCCACCCCATAGGAGGAGTTTGGGCCAGTTGCCCGAATTTTTGGGCATAAGCTGAAAAACAAACCAGGAATACTGATAAGAATAAAATCCTTTTCATATTGATAGTGTATTGATTTTCCTGACGAATTTAATAATAAAAACTCAGATGACATCTCTCATTCTGGAGATGACATCTGAAACAAAATTCAATTCTCTTCAATAATAATTTTTTCATACTTCAGCTCATCATGATAATAATTATGATAATCCAGGAATTCCGATTTTTCATCGTTAAACAGATATTCAATGAACGTTCTGTCAAGAACAGTTTTCTTTCCATTGAAGAATACATGGTATGAAGAAAATTTGTGATTCCTGAAGTCACTTGTGTATTTGTGTTTCTGAGGATTGAAATGTATATAGAACAGGAGATATCGAAGGTACTTTTCATTTTCGATTTTAATTCTTTTAAAAGGCCGGCAAAACAGATTTCCTTCTCTTGATTCCCTGTGATTGATCCCCATTGTGTGGGAAATAAACAGTTTCCGAAATTGACCGCTAATAAATTTGCAAAATAAATCCTCGTTGTGATAATCAATGGTTTTGATCAGCAAGTGGAAATGATTGGGAAGCAGGCAATAGGCAAGTATATCAGCATAAGTTAGAATATACTTTTTAAACTTCATAATAAAAATGTGATAATCATATTCCGAATAAAACAGAATATTTTCGTTCACTGCCCGGTTGTAGACATGATAAAACCCGTCGGGTACAATAGGTTGCAAGTGTTTTCTTCCTGCCATATTTTGGGATATTTCAGATGACATCTCCCAAATATCATCCGGGAGATGTCATC
>JAUWGC010000075.1 GCA_030606625.1 Bacteroidales bacterium
CAACGGGATCGAGATCTATCGCCCTTTCCTGATCCGGGCCGGGCAACAGGAAGGTTTGAGCTTTATTAATTCAGCATTGGTATCTTCAATCTTATTCTCCGCCGGAGGATTTGCTGCCAAATACGGTGATAAAATGTCCTCAGTCCTGGATATTCAATATAAAAGGCCTACTTCATTCGGGGGGTCTGTCAACCTGAGTATATTAGGAGCACAGGCACATATTGAGGGAGCAAACAAAAACAATCGTTTGGGATATCTTGTCGGTGCCCGTTATCAAACCAATCAATATGTTCTGAAAGGCTTACAAACTAAAGGGGATTACAAGCCAAAGTTTGGAGATATGCAAACATTGATCTACTATTCTATCAACAAGAAATGGGAATTATCTTTTCTGGGTAACTATTCTCTTAATTCTTATAAAATGGTTCCTGAAAACCGTGAAACTAACTTCGGGACCATCAACGAAGCATACAAGCTAAAGATATATTTTGACGGACAGGAAATTGACCGTTTTGAAACATTTATGGGTGCAATTTCTGCAGATTACAAGCCAAAAAACAATCTTTGCCTGAAATTCATCAGCTCTGCATTCCAGACTTTTGAAAGTGAAACATATGATGTGATGGGACAGTACTGGATAGGAAGGCTGGAAACCGATTTTGGCAACGAGCAGTACGGGGATGTTATTGAGGCACAAGGCGTTGGCACTCATCTTAATCATGCCAGAAATTACCTGAGTGCACTAGTCTTTAATCTTGAACACAAAGGAAACCTAAGCAAGGGGAATATATACCTTCAATGGGGTGTCAAATACCAGCATGAGATCATAAATGATCAATTGAATGAATGGGAATTGGTTGATTCAGCGGGATATTCCATTCCAAACCCTCCGGGTTTAGTGGGAAATCCCAGTCCTCCAAAACCTTATTTCGAATTGTTCAGGGCATTGAGGTCAGATGATATCAGCCTGTCTTCCAATAAATATACAGGATTTGTGCAAAACATATGGGACTTCAGGTTAAAGAACGATGCTCTCCTGTTCATTACCACAGGTTTAAGAGCGAATTACTGGGACATGAACCGGCAATTTTTGCTCAGCCCCCGTGCATCAATAGCTTTCGAGCCCAACTGGGAAAAAAATATTGTTTTCCGGTTCTCAACCGGTTACTATTATCAACCTCCATTTTACCGTGAACTCAGGGATCTTAACGGAAATATTAACAAAGACGTAAAAGCACAAAAATCAATTCATTTTGTGGCCGGAAGCGATTTTAATTTCAAAATCTGGAACCGGCCGTTTAAATTTGTCACCGAGGTTTATTATAAATATCTTGACGATTTGATCCCTTATGTGATTGATAATGTCAGGATCAGATACCTGGCCAATAATAATGCACATGGATATGCTTATGGCTTAGACATGAGACTCAACGGTGAGTTTATCAAGGGTGTGGAGTCATGGGCAAGTTTTTCCCTGCTGAAAACAATGGAAGATATCGATAATGATTTCTATTATAACTATTATAACGAAAACGGGGAAAAAATTATTCCCGGTTATACACAGAACAAGGTTGCGGTTGATAGTATGATGATCAAGCCAGGATACATTCCACGCCCCACTGACCGAAGACTGAACTTTGCGTTATTCTTCCAGGATTATATTCCAAATAACCCAACATATAAGATGTACCTGAAATTATTGTTTGGAACCGGTTTGCCTTTCGGGCCCCCGAATACTGAAAAATATGCCGATACCCTAAGGTATCCTTCTTATAAAAGAGTTGATATTGGATTTTCGAAACAGCTCATTGGGGGTTATTCAAGCTTCGGACCCAAAAATCCACTAAAATATTTCAAGACCATGTGGATCAGCCTGGAGGTCTTCAACCTTTTCCAGATACGCAATACTATTTCTTATTTATGGGTAAAAGATATTAACGGCAGGGAATATGCTGTTCCAAATTATTTGACCCCAAGACTCATTAATGTTAAGCTCATTGCAACATTTTAACAGATGATCCCGATACAGCCATACTTCCTTATAGGGCAGGCATTTGACATAGTAATACTTCAACCAATTGGCAAACAATTTTAAACCGCTAACCGGATTATTAGGGACCTGCCTCTATGGGTAATCATACAGGCTGTAACTTCTTTTAATTAAATGAGAGAATTGATTCTTTGATGATCTCAGTAGCTTCTCTGATCTGTTCCTCAGTGATCACAAGAGGAGGTGCAAAGCGTATAATATGATTGTGGGTTGGTTTAGCCAGCAACCCTTTATCTTTCATTGTAATACATATATCCCATGCTGTTTTACCGTTTTTAGGCCTGATCACAACCGCATTCAGCAAGCCTTTCCCCCTGATTACTTCTATCAAATCAGATTGTATCTTCTTAAGTTGTTCACGGAAGAAAACGCCCATGTTTTCTGCATTTTGAGCCAGGTTTTCATCCTTTACCACTTCGAGGGCTGTTATTGCAACTTTCGCAGCAATGGGATTTCCTCCAAAGGTTGAGCCATGCTGACCGGGTTGGATACACATCATGATATCATTATCAGCGAGAACAACAGAAATAGGATAAACACCACCGGAAATGGCCTTACCAAGGATCAGCATATCCGGCCTGACATTCTCATGATCACAAGCCAGCAACTTACCAGTCCTGGCAATTCCCGTTTGAACCTCATCAGCAATAAAAATAACATTTCTGGCTTTACACATTTCATATGCCCTTGATATATATCCATCATCAGGCACGTAAACACCGGCTTCACCCTGGATCGGCTCGACTAAAAATCCTGCTATTTTATCATCTTCAAGTGCTTTTTCAAGTGCAACAAGGTCATTATAAGGTATTATAACAAATCCCGGTGTATATGGACCAAATCCCCCTTTGGCTTCCGGGTCAGTTGACATGGAGATAGCTGTAATTGTCCTGCCGTGAAAATTGTTTTCACAAACAATAATTTTTGCATCATTTTCAGGGATCCCTTTCTTATCGTATGCCCACTTCCTGCATAGCTTCAATGCTGTTTCAACTCCTTCAACACCAGTATTCATTGGCAGAACTTTATCATAGCCAAAATATCCGGTAATATATTTCTCGTAAACACCAAGGGTATCACTATAGAAAGCCCTTGAGGTCAGCGTTAAGATATTTGCCTGCTTTACTAATGATTCAACAATCCTGGGATGGCAGTGCCCCTGGTTGATTGCCGAATATGCCGAAAGAAAATCAAAATATTTTTTGCCTTCAACGTCCCATACATACACACCTTCCCCTCTGGATAAAACAACGGGTAAGGGATGATAATTATGCGCTCCATACTTACCCTCTAATTCCATGGCCAACTTTGAAGTTATCTTTTCAGTTTTTACAGTAAACATAGGTTTATGATTTTAAAATTGAATTTTTACAAAAGTAAATCATTTATAACTATTCAGTGCCTTAAGTTTGGTTTTATTAAAGTAAATGTCTGACGGGTAGGAATAACCATTCAATAAATTTTTGGATAAACGGCCTTTTCAGCCATTCCTCGTAACTAAATGGTTCACAGTTAAGCAGAGTATTGGAAATATGGCCTCTGAACTGACCAATGATACTTGTATCCTTGCCTTGCAGCATCAGTTCATGCTGGTACCTGAAACTGCGATAGTCAAAATTAGCGGAGCCAATGCAGAAGATCTCATTGTCCACCAGCATGATCTTGGAATGTAAATTTGTAGGAAGATAATACCATATTTTAACCTTGTTCTTGTGTAAAAGGCCAAGGTAACGATTCCGGATGACGTCAACCAGGCCAACATCCGAACGCTTTGGTATAATCACATTTATGTCAATATCTCTTTTGGCAGCATCTATCAAAGCCTTACGTAGCATATGACCGGGAAGGAAATACGGTGTTTCGAGAGATACCTGCTCTTTCGCCTGTTTAATCAAATGCACATATCTTTTTTTGATATTTTGCCGTGTTATTGAAGGCACATCCCTGATAATTTCAAAATCTTCAAATTTGATCAGCCTTGTATAAACAGGCTTTTTAAAAACATATCTATTATATAATGCGAAATGATCCAGGAAAACATTCCTGAAATCTTTTGCAATACCAGCATCAAGGCGAATCATAGCTTCACGCCAGTTCAGTGAGTGACCGGCAATATTCGCAGATCCGAGATAGGTTATATGGTCATCAATAACTATCACTTTACGATGATTACGACGATGGTTCTTTGTGAAAAAATCCCAAAAGAATTTGATCTTCATAAAAAAACGCACTTCTCCCTCATTTTTGATCATTTCATTAAAAAATGAACTGGAAACGGAAGTACCCCATGAATCAATAAGTAACTTGATCTCCACTCCTTCCCGCGACTTTTTTGTCAATATATTCCTGAAACGTTCCCCGATACTCCCACTGCCGAATTTATATGTTTCAATATAAATATATTTCCGGGCCTCTTCAATATCTTTAAGTATGGCATCGTAAAATTTCCATGGATCATGATATAGTTCGTATGTTGCGTTTGTCGGGGCCATGCAGAATATTATGGTTCTATCTTTATTAAATTGTTTGTTTGTTTTCCATTTTTATGCAGTGGAGAAATATTGATCTGCTATTCATATTGACGTAAGAGTCTTGTTTCCGGCAATTTTTACAGTGTACAATATTACTAAAAATTTAAATTTTGGTTACTAATCAGTATTGTTGATGTAAGAATGTTATGGGTTATAGGTTATAGGTTCAACTAATAACCAATAACCTTTTACAATATTCGTGATACAAATAAACCGTTATAAACTAAATAGTTACAAATTGCATATATCTTCAGAATTATATACTTTTGAATAACGCCTGATCCTTCTTATCTTTGTGAAAAATACTTTTATAATGATAAAATCTATGACGGGCTTTGGTAAGGAAAGGATTGAATTACCAAACAAACTGATTAACATTGAAATAAAAGCGCTCAACAGTAAGCAGCTTGACATGTATTTAAGATTGCCAAACTTATATAAAGAGAAAGATCCTGAAATCCGGCAATTTTTATCCAGGCTGCTTGAAAGAGGTAAAATCGAACTTTTCATTAGCATTGAAAATAGTGGAGATCATTCCAATTATTCATTGAATAAATCTTTAGCCATTAAGTATTATGAGGATTTAAAAGAGATTTCAGAAAAAATCGGAGAGGATAAAGATACCGACTTCCTGTCAGCTATTGTAAGGCTTCCTGATATTTTAGTACCTGAACAAGATGAATTGAATGAATCAGAATGGGATGTTGTGAAAAAAGCGATTATCTCTGCTATCGATAAGGTTAATGATTTCAGGATACAGGAAGGTAAAGCTCTTCAGCAGGATATCCTTAAACGTATAAATCTTATTGAAAATTTGCAAAAGGAAATAGAGCCGCTCGAAAAATTAAGGATAATACATATCAAGGAGAAGATCAAGAAAAATCTTATCGAATTGTTCAATAAAAACCAGGTGGACGAAAACCGTTTTGAACAGGAATTGATATATTATCTTGAAAAATTAGATATAACAGAAGAGAATGTCAGGTTGATAAAGCATATTGATTATTTTAAAGATACCATTCACGAAAATGATACCAATGGTAAAAAACTCATTTTCATCAGCCAGGAAATTGGAAGAGAGATAAACACTATTGGTTCCAAAGCAAACGATGCCCAAATTCAAAAAATCGTTGTTGTAATGAAGAACGAGTTGGAAAAGATCAAAGAACAACTATTCAATATTTTATAGAATGTCCGGGAAATTGATTATCATATCAGCTCCTTCAGGTGCGGGGAAAACCACCATCATAAAGGAGGTTATGCAATCCGGCCTTGATCTTGAATTTTCGGTTTCTGCTTGCAGCAGATCAAAACGTTCAGATGAAGTGGATGGGAAAGATTATTATTTCCTTTCTGTCAATGACTTTAAAAAGAAGATTAAGAATGGGGAATTCCTCGAATGGGAAGAAGTATACAAAGATCATTTTTACGGCACACTGAGATCAGAACTCCAAAGAATATGGAATAAAGGCAAGCATGTTTTGATCGAAGCTGACGTTTACGGCGGAATTTACATAAGAAGACAATTTGGCGAAAATGCATTAAGTCTTTTCATCATGCCTCCGTCAATAAAACATCTTGAGGAAAGACTGGTCAACCGGTCAACAGATAAGATCGAAAGTATCAAAACAAGGGTGACCAAAGCCAAAGAGGAAATTTCACTTGCTGATAAATTTGACAAGGTCATTGTTAATGATAAATTGGATAAGGCAATCAATGAATCGATTAATACTATAACAGAATTTCTGAAGAAATGAAGCCTGATCTTTATGGGAAAAACAAAAATAACCGGATTATTTTTCGGCTCCTTTAACCCAATCCATAACGGACACCTCATCATCGGAGAATATATGGTTGAGTTTACCAACCTGGATGAAGTTTGGTTTGTAATCTCCCCTCATAATCCGTTAAAAGAAAAGAAAAATCTCCTGCCCGATTACCACAGGCTGGCAATGGTTAACATCGCTATTGAGGATGATCCAAGATTTAAATCATGTAACATTGAATTTAAGATGCCCCAACCGTCATATACAATCGATACATTGACTTATCTTCATGAGAAATATCCGGATCATCAATTTGTATTAATCGGCGGAACCGACATATTGCCCACTTTTCATAAGTGGAAAAATTACAAGGAAATATTAAAGCAATATGAGGTTTATATATACAATCGCCCCGGTTCTGATGCAGGAGATTATGTCAGCCATCCCGCTATCAGATTTTTTAATGCACCTTTGATGGAAATATCTGCCAGTTTTATCCGGCAGGCCATAAAGGAAGGAAAAGATGTAAGCTACATGCTGCCTGCAAGGGTTTATGAATTCATCAGGGAAATGCATTTTTATGAAGATTAATAGTGCTTTCAACCTTCAATCTTGAGTCCCCTCCAAAAAGGGACGTTTGATAAATTGATAAAAATTAGTACAAATTAAAATATATTGTATAAATGGAAAATTTTAAACTAAATTTCATTCTATAATGCTTATTTATCGCTAGTTTTCGATAAAAAGACAGAACGTTAGCCACTTTTTCCATTGTTTTAAACGTTCCTTGACATGTTTGTTTCATAAAGTTGATAATCCTGACCAGATTTATCCACAAGCACCTGCAATATGCCCATACTATCTGTTTGAATTGGCCTCTGTATCTTGTTTTATTATTATGTAATGGGAAGCTGAGTTGAAAAATGGTTGCTTCTACATTGTTTCGTTTATGGAGTTCCTCTATGGTTCTTTGTTTCATTGTCCTACGTAATTCAGAGGCCCTGATTGCCTGTTGGCCAAAGTATTTGTTGCCACTGGCTGTCGCTATCCGCCATCGGTCCTCTTTGCTGTTTTTTAGTTTTTTAGCCAAAACAGCCTGTATGCGTTCGCCTGTTTGGGTGTCTGTGACAATTAATCCGGTTGGAGTCATTTCCAGGTCATATCTGGATGGATAACCCTGTATCCCGGTAAAAACCACATCAATATTTTTGCAAAATTCATCATTGTCAGGGCTTTGATATGCCCCATCAACGTATGCTGTTTCAACAGCTTGTCCGGTAACTTCTGTGGTGGATTCAATAGCAGGCTGAACAAATTCCGTATCAGGCACATTAGCTTTCTCAACGATAACATCTGTAATCAGGTTAAGAGAATCATCAGAAGCAGTTTCAGTAATGTTAACGCTATAGCCTTTTATTTTCTGGTCACCTTTATGGTGATATGCACTATCGGGGTCATGTGGCGATTGGACACTATCGGAGTTTATTTCTTCTCTCGGACGCAGTTGGATTTGCTGATTTTCTGCAACCTTGTATTGTTCACCGAAGACGCGGCAAAGTAGTTGATATTTTTCGCTTTTATGGTCAGTAAAGGTATTCACTATTTTGTACACCAAAATACCTATAGACTGTAAACGTGATTTAATTTCTTCCCTGGTACTACGGTAAACGGTTTTGAGTGGTTCTTCCTTTATAAGTTCTTTGAGCTGTTCCTTATCCAGGGCAGATAGCCTTGATTTTTCCTGCTTGTCCAGTGTCTTACAAAATCGGCAAAGTGTATGAAGGATAATTTCATAGCGGGAGTAAAAAGCAATATTGCTGCCAAGAAGTTTGCTGTCCATACGGATACTACGGCCATTAACGTCAAACTCTTGTACTTGGCCACTGGTTATCCGTTTAAAAGTTTTTTCCATTATGTCTTCACCGGTTTTATTTTGGTACTCGTACATGCGCTTGCGAAATAAATAATAAGTTGACTCAGCTGGTAAAGTATCATTCAGGTTAAATAATCCGAGGGCACTACGAACAAGTAAATTAAACCGGCATTGCTCAAATAGTTGTGAATCGCTCCAGCCAAAGGCTTCTTTAAGTATCATCATGCCGACAAGCAAAGAAACTGATGCGTTAGGCGCTCCTGTAGTCTCATTGAAAAGTACTTTATAAACAGTTTCATCAATACGAGATACGACATGCTTGCGAAACTGATTATGCCAATGACTATCATCACTGTACTGTTTTAGCAAACCACCTTCAAGAATTGAAGGGGCACCTCCAAATAGGTTAACTTGTGGCTCTTTATTGGTTTTTCTAAACATGTTTAATGTAAATTTGTTAACTAAACAAAGTTAACAAGAATATCTGAATAATCCAAATATATTTTATTGACATTCAAATGTTTATAACTTTATGAAACATATATATAATAAATATATATATAATATGTGTTAATTAAAATCTACTACTCCGACTTTTCGGAGTGGGCTCAACCTTCAACTTATTAATTCCTAACTTTGCACTAAACTACACAAATGGGCTTTAGACTGACATCTGATTTCAAGCCAACAGGAGACCAGCCTGATGCTATTAAACAGTTGGTTGAAGGACTCAAAAGAGGAGATCCTGCACAGACATTGCTTGGCGTCACGGGATCAGGCAAGACCTTTACAATTGCAAATGTCTTACAGGAAGTCAACCGGCCTGCCCTTATACTCAGTCATAACAAGACACTGGCGGCCCAGTTGTATGGAGAATTCAAACAGTTTTTTCCGGATAATGCCGTTGAATATTTTGTTTCCTATTACGATTATTATCAACCTGAGGCTTATATCCCGGTAACCAATACTTACATCGAGAAAGACCTTTCTATTAATGAAGAGATCGAGAAACTCCGCCTGAGTGCGTCTTCATCACTTTTAAGCGGCAGAAGAGATGTAATCGTGGTATCATCGGTGTCTTGCATTTTTGGCATTGGCAATCCGGATGATTTTACAAGAAATGTAGTAAGATTAAAAACCGGTGATGTCATTAGCAGGAACAAGTTTTTACATGAGCTGGTGAATGGCCTGTATTCAAGATCAGAAGTAGAATTCACCAGAGGAAAGTTCCGTGTAAGGGGTGATACGGTCGATGTATTTCCAGCATATTCTGATTTCGCATACAGAATATTCTTTTTTGGGGATGAAATAGAGGAAATTGAAAGCTTTGATCCCATCAACGGTAAACAAATAGATAAACTGGAAAGCATCAACATATACCCTGCTAACATCTTTGTGACATCGCAAGACAAAATGAAGGAAGCATTAACAGAGATTCAGGATGATCTTGTCAGGCATGTACAATACTTTAAAGATACAGGCAAGGCCCCGGAAGCAAAACGATTGGAAGATAGGGTATTATACGATATTGAGATGATGCGTGAACTGGGTTATTGCTCCGGTATTGAAAATTATTCAAGGTATTTTGACGGAAGATCATCTGGTTCGCGTCCATTCTGCCTGTTGGATTATTTTCCGGATGACTATATTACCATTGTTGATGAAAGTCATGCAACTATACCACAGACCAGAGCTATGTATGGCGGAGATCGTTCAAGAAAACAAACACTGGTGGAATATGGTTTCAGACTACCATCGGCACTTGACAACAGGCCACTGAAATTCGATGAATTCGAGGCTTTTACAGGGCAAACAATATATGTTAGCGCAACACCCGCTGATTATGAATTACAAAGATCTGAAGGTGTTGTGGTCGAGCAACTGATCAGGCCGACAGGATTGCCTGATCCTGAAATCGAGGTCAGGCCAGGCAATAACCAGATCGATGACCTTCTGGATGAGATTGACAGGGTGGTAAAACGCAAGGAAAGGATTCTTGTAACAACACTGACTAAAAGGATGGCAGAAGAACTGACCAGGTACCTTGCAAAGTTGAACATCAATTGCCGGTATATCCATTCCGAGGTACATACTGTCGACAGGGTAGAAATCATGAGGAATCTGAGGCTGGGTAACTTTGATGTCCTCGTGGGTGTGAACTTGCTAAGAGAAGGGCTGGACCTGCCCGAAGTATCGCTGGTTGCCATTCTTGATGCGGATAAAGAAGGGTTTTTACGATCAGAGCGTTCATTAACCCAAACAGCAGGAAGAGCAGCACGCAACATCAACAGCAGGGTGATTTTATATGCCGACAAGATAACGAATTCCATGCAGAAGACAATTGATGAAACAAACAGAAGAAGAGCAAAACAGATAGCTTACAATAAAAAACACAACATAACACCAAAAGCTATTACAAAATCCATTGAATCAATCATGGGCCAAACTGCTGTTGCAGATGCAGGTATTAAAGAAGCCAGGCCATATATTGAAAATGAAAGATTCAGCATTGCCGCCGATCCGGTTTTTCAATACATGTCCAGGGAACAACTGGGAAAGGCAATAACCAAAATTAAAAAAGAAATGGACAAAGTCGTAAAAGAACTGGATTTCATTGAAGCTGCAAGACTAAGAGATGAGTTGTTCGAACTGCAGAAATCGATGGAGAAAAGGTAGACAGGTTTGCCCTTGTTCAATATTCCTTGTTCGGTGTTCTTTGTTCGATATTCAAAAGGTTCAATTACCGTTTGCCGTTAGCTACATGCCAACTACCCCTTGTCATTTCCACTTGTCGACTGTCAACTGTCGACTGTCGACTCTTCCCAAATATAGTTATCTTTGAAACAGCAAAAAAGGAACAAACATCCCTTTTTTCATAGGATGCTATATGCAGAAAGTGAAGTTTGTGCTCTTTATAAACAAGTTGTATGGCATTAGAAAATGACAGCATTCTTAGGATATATTGGTAAAGACTATTCTGTATTATGTACAGATACACTTTCAACTTTTCCGAAAGAAAAAGATGACAAGACTTTAAGGCCATTAAATTATACAACGAAAACTTTTCAAATTCCACAATTGAAGTCATCTTTTTCAGTTTTAGGGACAATGCAACTTGGAATTAATTTTCAAAACTTCATATTAGAACAAATTATTGGAAGAGATATTGACTCTTTAATAAATGT
>JAUWGC010000036.1 GCA_030606625.1 Bacteroidales bacterium
AGGAGGGATTTGTTTTAGATTCATTTGAAAGGTGAATGTTAATTTCTTAAAAATCGTGAGACGTGAAAAGTGAAAGGTGAAAAGTGAAATGAAAATATGAATGGTTGTTTCGTGAGTCGTGAATCGTAAATGGCAAATCAAAAATCATGTCCATGACTGAAATAAGTTGACCAAAAAAACAAAAAAATGGTCAAAAAAATGCGTGGACAAAAAAATCTTAAGAAAAGCCATCTTCTCCAACGAAAAATTTATTCTGAAGACTTTAAGAAGCAAATAGTAAAAGATGTTGAAAATGGGAAATGTACGGTACTTCAGGCAAGCCGAGAGTATCGCATTTGCTATCAGAGTATTTATCAGTGGTTATACCGATATAGTCGATCTTTGCATAAGAATACGGTTTTGGTTATGGAGCATAAGAGTGAACAATATCGGCGCAAGGAGTTGGAACAACGGATTAATAATCTCGAGGCAGCTTTAGGCAGAAAGCAAATGGAAATAGATTTGCTTAATAAGTTAATTGATATAGCCGATAAGGAGTATCATATTGATTTAAAAAAAAACATATCAAAGATGTGCTCGAATGGTTCCGGATCTATAAAGGGATCAAACACCGATACCCCATGAAAGAGTTGTATACAATAGCTGGGATCACAAAGCAGGCCCTTTGGAGTCATAACAAGCGCCAACAGACACAAATAATTCGTGAAGAACTCGTTATTGGCATGATCAAACAAATAAGGAAGGATCATAAAAGAATGGGGTGCAGGCGCATGTATTATGCTACTACAAAAGTTTCCCCTGTTGGTAGGGATGTATTTGAAAGGATTGGATTCAGTAGTGGATTCAGGCTACAACGCAGGCGCAATGTAATGAAAACCACCTGGGGGCAACGTGTTGAGATATATCCAAATTTAATTGAAGGCAAGATCATTAACGGAATCAACCAGGTATGGCAAAGCGATGTCTTCTACATAAAGATCGAAGGAAAAGACTACTTTGGGGTAAGTATTGAGGATGTTTACTCACGAAAACTACTTGCATTACACCTCTCAAAAAGCTTATTGGCTAAAGAGCTTATAAAAGCATTTAAGAAGGCAATAAAGGTAAGATCAGGCACTCAAATTCAGGATTGCATTTTTCACTCAGATCGGGGGAGTCAATATATTGCCAAAGACTTTAAGGTTTTGATAAAGGAAAAACAAATGAAACCAAGCATGTGTTTATTGCCCCAAGAAAATGCATATGTAGAGAGATTGCAAGGGAGCATCAAATATGAGTACTTATTTGAATTTGAGCTGAAAGAAAAAAACCTTGCCAGGCAGATAGTAAAAATCCGCAGATTATACAATGACTATCGCCCACATTCATGCCTGGATATGATGACACCAAAAGCCTTTGAGCAACAAGTTCAAAATATGGAGGAAAACTCCAGGCCTGAAATGCAGATATATCAATGGAATCATGAGTTATTGACAAAAAAGGTAATTATCAACAAAAAGAAAAAAGTAGCAAAAAAGAAAAAAGTCAACATAAATAATAATTATTTAACTTAGTAAGAAAAAAGTCAACCTATTTCAGTCAAGGTCATACGATTTGATTTTAGATTTAAGATTTACGTCTCTCTTATCACGAACCAGATGAATTATATATAATTGTTTTATTCCTGATCACTGATCACTAATCACTGGTCACTGATAAAGATATGCCATAGGCATCCCTATGGTAAAAGGACAAAGATAAAGTCAATCTGCTGGAAAACCGGCTACACAGAATAAACTAACAATGTTGTTAGATGAAAGTTGAATAATAAATATTACTTCTGCAATTACTATCAATAATGAAACACAGAAGGTTGTATATAATATTCTGCCAAAATATGACATAAGTGAAAATATAAGATACTAAAGTATAAGATATTAAATTACTGAAAAATAACAATATGCTTAAATTTTATGAAAAATCATTTCAAAAAGTTCAGAAAGAATATAATTGGCAACGATCTGGTTTTTAATACCCCTTTTGGCCAAAAGAAAATGATATATGCTGACTGGTTAGCCAGTGGCAGGCTTTATACACCAATTGAAAAGAAGATAAAAGAAACGATAGGTCCGTTTGTAGGCAATACACATACTGAGACTAGTGAGACAGGCACATTAATGACCAAAGCATATCATTATGCTCAAAAGATCATTAAAGAACATGTAAATGCATCAAAAGATGATGTGATCATTACCACGGGATTTGGCATGACGGCTGCCATTGTAAAATTTCAAAGGATACTGGGATTAAAAACCTGCGGGATGCTTTCCGGTCACGAATGTCTTGAGAAAATGGAAAAGCCTGTCGTTTTCATCACTCATATGGAACATCATTCCAATCACACCTCATGGTATGAAACTGTTGCTGAGGTTGTCCAGATCCCTCCTGATAAAAACCTTTTGATTGACCTTAACAAGCTCCGGGATCTTCTGGAAAAATATAAAGACAGGAAACTCAAAATAGGATCTTTCACAGCCTGTTCAAATGTAACCGGGATCATAACGCCATATCATGAAATGGCCAGGATAATGCATGAATATGGTGGATTATGTTTTATTGATTTCGCTGCTTCAGCTCCTTATGTCGATATTGATATGAATCCTGAAGATCCAATGGAAAAACTGGATGCGATCTTCTTCTCTCCACATAAGTTTCTGGGAGGTCCGGGAAGTTCAGGCGTATTGATTTTCGACTCTTCCCTTTATCATAACCATTCCCCTGATCAACCGGGTGGAGGAACTGTGGACTGGACCAATGCCTGGGGTGAATATAAATATATCGATGACATTGAAGCACGTGAAGACGGAGGAACTCCCGGATTTCTGCAGACAATGCGAACGGCAATGGCCATTAAGCTTAAAGAAAAAATGAATGTTGAAAAGATAAAAAAACGTGAAAAAGAATTAGTTAACATTGCATTCGACGGATTACTTAAAGTTCCCGGCATTCATATTCTGGCCGATAATGTCAAAGACAGATTAGGTATTATACCATTTTACATTGACGGGATTCATTTTAACCTGATTGCCAAACTATTAAATGATAAATTCGGGATCCAGGCCAGAGGAGGTTGTGCCTGTGCCGGTACTTACGGGCATTATCTGCTGGATGTCAGTTATGATAAATCCAGACATATCAGCGATTTGATCAATTCGGGAGATTTGTCAGAAAAACCCGGATGGGTCAGGATTTCCCTCCATCCTACCATGACCAACGAGGAATTGTATTACATCATTGACGCTGTAATGCAGATCACTAAAAATCATGAAAAATGGAGTGCTGATTATTTATACAATAGTCATACAAATGAGTTCAGGCATAAAAGCGAACCCGAAGATAAAACCGCATTGATTAAAGAATGGTTTGAGCTTTAAACTATTCAACCCAACTATGCTTGAAATAAGAAAAGCCTACTACGTTATCTGTTGATAACGATTTTTCTCACAATTTCCTTACTTACGGTCTCGATCCTTACAAAATAAATACCTTCGGGTGAACCGGTAAGATCCAATACTGTCTTATCATTGACCTTTTCATATGTGGCTATAAGCGAACCTACGCAATTAAATATATGCACATTCGCATCCCCGGCCTGTTCAAGATGGATCAAACCACTTGAAGGATTAGGATATAGCATCAATTTATCGGGATCTTTCAGAGATGTAACCCATGTTGGTATACTGACGGTTAATCCTTCTTCTAAAACCAGATCATCAACATGCACATCCCATAATCCCACAGAAGCATCTACCGGAATGATAAATTCAGCTTGCAGGTAAGTAGGTGAAATAACATTCACGGCAATCGGTTCCATAATCTCTGATGGGTCAGGATGATATTTCAATACAACTACAGAAGACCCGGTAAAATTAGTAAACATACCAGTGATCCTGAGTATTACCGTATCAGTCTGGTAAACAATCTTAGGATCAACACTAATAAGCATTGGTACAGCCTCAAGAACAGTGAATGCATTTTCCAGTACCATGTCATCCACATGCAGGTCCCATAGTCCGATCGAGGCATCACCCGGAATATCGAATGTTGCTTCCAATAATGTGTTACTCTGGACATTTATATTAGTGCCGGTAATAATCTCACCTGGGTTATCATGATAACGTATTGAAACACCTGGAGTTCCACTTATAAATTGTGTATTATGACCAATTATCGTTGTTACTACCACTTCAGTCTGGTAAGCAGAATCAGGATCGATACTTACAATACTTGGAGGTGCTGTTGGTGGAACAAACAGTTCGCATATGTATATTGTATCTCCGCTTGTAAGATCATTGCCATTAGCAGCATTTATAGCAGTATAGAATCCGATATCACCAACTGCAGTGGGTGGTGCGGTCCAGCCCATATTCCACGTTTTCATATTCCCGACTGGTGTAGTACCGTCAGAAGTATGAGTAATAGCACTATCATTATTTGTATACTGTGTCTGTAATGGGTCTGTAACCGATAATTCTCCAACCTTATTTCCCTGGTCATCTTCAACGGTTAACTCAAATCCAAATTTGACAACGCCCGGATGATTTCCTATGACTGTGATATTGTAAGTCTGACCTGGTTCGTACCCTTCAGGTGGAATATTTGTGGAGATCCCGGTTGTAGTTGGAATAGCAGTACCTGTATGACATTCCGTGCAGTTAATGCCTCCATCCCCCGGAGAACCGGTTTTCCCTCCTGGTGATCCCGCGTCATATGCCATCAGAATCAAACCAACAGGAATTATCAATAATACCATAAAATGGAATACCTTTTTCATAAGTCCAAAGATTAAGTGGTTAAAAAATCATAATTTCCACTGATAAAGATAAAATAATTTTTATACAGAATCAAATTTTTAACGGAGAATAATTATAAAAATACGAAAATCTACTTATACAAGAAAAGTGGTAACCCTTAGGTGGAAAGTAAGTAGAAGTTGGAAAAAGATATTAATTGTTATTAGGTTATTGGGTTATTGATTGTTATTGGTTGTTATTAATTGTTATTAGTTGTTATTAAGATACTGGTCACTCGTCACTGATCACTTCTTAAAGTAATCAATGTTATTTCAGGCCAAATACCAACACGTCCGGGATATCCTATATTTCCCAAGCCCCTGTTCACATACAGATATTGAGGTTTATGGCTATTGGTAACGGAATATAATCCTGCCCAATGCTTGTACATGTATTGCGCAGGGCTCCACCGGAAATCTTTCAACTCTACTCCAAACTGAAACCCATGGGTATGCCCGGAAAGGGTCAGGTCAATATCTTTAAATTTTTTTGTTACTTCTTCATCCCAATGTGTGGGATCGTGAGATAAAAGGATCTTAACCGGTATGTCCTGTGTGCCGTTCATTGCTTTCTCCAGGTCACCATATCTTGGAAACCTTGTGATAGCACTCCAGTTCTCAACACCGATGATAGCAATCTGTTCATCCTGTGATCCCAGTATCTCATTTTCATTCCTTAAAAGCCTCCACCCTATTCTTTTATATAATTCCACAAGATCATCAAAATTCTGCTCTTTGGCTTCAGGGGAGTCCCAATTCACATAATCCCCGTAATCATGATTTCCCAGAATTGCATATATCCCTCGCTTAGCTTCTATTTTCCCCAATAGTTCTTCATATCTGCCGGCTTCGCCTGTTGTGAAATTCACAATGTCACCGGTAAAGAATACCATATCCGGATCGAGGCCATTAACTTCCCGGATAACTTCCTCTAATGTATGATATGATGACCAGCTACCCAAGTGCAGATCTGATATCTGGACAATTTTCAATCCATCAAAACATCGCGGCAATCCGGGAAGGTTAATATAAATATTCTTTAATCTGAAATCATGAGCCCATTTCACCATTCCTATAGCCAAACCACTCAGCATAATACCTCCACTAAATAATCCAACGTTCTGAATAAACCTGGCACGTGTAATCTTTTTACCCTGGCTGTTAGCCGTTTGGCCGTTAGCCGTCTGACCGTTAACCGTTTGACCGTTAGCCGTCTGGCCGTTAGCCGTTTGGTCGTTAAAGGGTTTCTTATGTTTTTTCTGCTTTAAATATTTTACAGCAAAACGGATAACAACTACAATATCTGCAATAAAAAAGAAGATTGCCGAAAAGATCTTTGAAAGGTAAGTGATCAGGATAACACCTGTCAGATATGTATATATGGCCGGATCCCAGAACCTGAAATGGTAGAAAACAGAAATAATTGACATTATAAGCAAAGCAAAGAAAGGAAGCCAATATAATATGGTAAGTGTATATGAAAAAACGGGGCTTAAATTAAATATTCTGCTCTTTAGCGAAAACCACAGATAAAGATCCAAAAGTAATATCAGGCCAAAAACAGGAAAATATATTGTGTATCTGGGATATACCGAGGCAGTGATAAAATAAGATACCGCTATCAACAACAGGAAAATTATTATATAAATAGTCTTCTTCATATTGCAAAAATAATATTATGATGGGAAGAAGAGGTTCAAAGTTCGGGAGATGTTATTGGTTGTTATTGGTTGTTATTCATACCTAATACATTTCACATTTTCCCGATTCGCTTCGCTCTCGGGATTAGTTCGACTAATAAATTTTGCTGTACCTTCGGCTTGCAAAATTTTAGTCTCACTGAACACTCTTCCTAATGTAATTAACAAGGCCTTTAGCGTCAAAGATCTTCATTAATTTCTCCGGAAGGGGAGCAAATTTAAATGTTTGATCCCGGATCATAATTTTCCCTGATTCAAAATCAATTTCAACAAGATCTCCCGGTTTATATGCGTTTACAGCATCCGGCAGGAGGATTATTGGCAATCCCTGATTGACGGAAGAACGGTAAAATATCCTGTTCACTGATTTGCAGACCACTGCTTTAACGGCGGCGTGTGACAAGCCGACAGCAGGATGTTCCCTTGAACTGCCGCAACCGAAATTATCACCTGCAATAATGATATCTCCCTGTTTAACCCTTTCCGCAAAACTATCATCAAACCCTTTAAACAGGTGTGGTAAAATATTTTCAGGCTCTGAGCTTGGGACGTCATATGTCAGGTTACCTGCAAACATCTGATCGGTGTTCAGGTTGTCAACATCAGCATAATTCCAGGTACCATTAAAGTACCGGTCATCTCCCTGTTCAACAGTCACTGTTTTACTTTGCTCCCTTGAAAAAGGAAACTTATCCCCACCAGGGATGCCTCTCGGGTCTGTGATCTCTCCTGCCAAAGCAGAATAAGCAACCGTTGCCGGGGAGGCAAGGAAGATATTTGCTTCTTTATTTCCCATACGTCCTTTAAAGTTTCGATTAGCTGTAGAGATGACATTATAATTATCGGCAGGAATTCCCTGTCCTGTTCCAAGGCAAGGGCCACAGGAGGCAGACAGCACATTGGCACCTGATTCAAGGAATATCTCTATCAATCCATTTTGCAAAGCCCTGAGATATATTTCCTGTGAAGCGGGTATGATAAGCATTTGGAAACCTTCCGGCAATTTCTGCCCTTCCAGGATCCTGGCAACTTCTTCGAGGTCTTCATAACGACCATTGGTGCAGGTTCCCACAAGCGCCTGCTGAATTTTGGTCCCCCTGACTTCCGAAACAGCCTTTACATTATCCACATTATGAGGAGCAGCCACCACCGGGAATATCTCACTTAGGTCAATATCTATTGTCCTGGAATACAGGGCATCAGGATCAGCCCATACGCCTTCGATCTTTTCCCCGAAGTAGTCACCCAGCACTTCATCCGCAGGGAATACAGCATTCTTGGCACCCATCTCAGAGGCAAGATTGGCTAATGTCATTCGTTGCGGGATAGTCAGGGTTTTAACTCCTTCCCCATGGTATTCGATCGACATATAGTCTGCACCGCTGGAACCGATTTTCCCAATGATCCACAAAGACAGGTCTTTTGCAAATACGCCGTGGTTGAGTTTTCCTTTCAGGGTGATCTTTATTGATTCCGGGACCCTGAACCATGTTTCGCTTTGTTTCCATAACCCGGCGGTTTCGGTCCTGTCGATCCCGGCAGCAAAAGCATTAAAAGCTCCCGCAGTACAGGTATGGCTGTCGCTACCTACGATGATCATGCCCGGCCTGGCATACATGGCCATGATCTGGTGGCAGATCCCTTTGCCAACATCAAAGAATTTCGTTATCCCCTGTGATTTAACCAGATCCCTGATATTCTGGTATTGATTTGCAAGTTTGGCACTTGTAGGAGGGGCATTGTGATCCAGCACGACAAGAAGCTGATCCGGATCAGCAATTCTTTCCCCGTTCATTTTCCTGAAGGTACTGGCAATGCTTGCCGTATTATCGTGCGAAAGGATTATATCCGGCTTTTTAAATACGATACTTCCTTTTTCGGCTCCGAAGATCTTTTCTGCAAAAGTTTGTCCTGACATAATAATTATTGGATTAAATGATCAATAGCTTTGAATTGATGCGTAAAGTTCAGTATTTTTTTTAGAATAGCGGATGAATCTCTTCACTTTTCACTTTCAATGATTCAACTGGAATGATAAATCAGGAATATTAATGAGGAATGAGAGATGAGAGATGAGAGATGAGAAAGTCTTGTTTAAATTTGGATGTCCAATTGCGCAAAACAGGAGCCTTAAGCATATGCGCTAATAGTATTTCAGGACCATGATGGTAATGTCGTCTGATTGCTCTGCTGTATCCGCATGACTTCTGACATCATCCAGAATGGATAAAGTTAACTCTTTTGTGCTATTTCCTTTATATTCGCCAATGACTTTTACCAGACGCTCTTCACTATAAAGTTTTTCGGCCGGATCAAAAGCCTCAGTAACACCATCCGTATAAAGGATCAGCATTTCCTTCCTGTTCAGTTTTATTTCAGAAACAGTATAATTAATATCTTCAAACAATCCCAGCGGCGTACCATGGGTCTTTTTAAGCTGTTTAATTTCCTGGCCACCTGATAACAAGAACGGATAATTATGCCCTGCATTGCAGTATGACAAGGTTCCGGTGGGCAAATTCAGGATACCGAGGAAAAATGTCACAAACATTGCGTTTTCATTATCCCGGCAAAGTTCCAGGTTTATCTTGTTTATGACTTCATTGGCCATGGCAACACTTACAACCTTGGCTCTGAGCAAGGTCCGGGTAATGGCCATTAAAAGCGCTGCAGGCACTCCTTTTCCGGATACATCACCGATGGCAAAGCACAGGTGGTCTTTATCGATAAAGAAAAAATCATAAAGGTCGCCCCCCACATCCCTGGCAGGTTCAAGGATAGCAAAAAGGTCAATTTCATCCCTTTCAGGAAAAGGCGGGAAAATATTAGGCAGGATTCCTTGTTGGATATCCCTGGCGATTTTGATCTCGCTTTCAATTTTCTCTTTGGCAGCCGTTGTCTCTTTCAGGTTTAAGATATACTTTTTTAATGCACTCTGCATGGCTTTGAAGGAATCACTCAACTGTGAAATTTCATCCCTGGATCTCATTTCCGGCAGTAAAACATCGAAATTCCCTTCCCCGATCTCATTACTGATCCTTGCAAGTTTGCGCAGGGGATTGGTTATCCTGGAAGAGATCATAATAATCAACACAACCAAAAGAACCAGCCCGATAAGGCCAATGATAAGAAGGTCCCTGTTCAATTGATGAAGATCGGCCATAAGTTCATCTTCCGGAATTACAATAGCAAGGGACCAGCCTGTAGAAGGAAGCGGAGCATAATACAGATAGCTGTTCTTGTCCAATACCAGTGAATTGAATGATGTAAAACTGCTTTCACCCCGGATCATCGACCTGCCAATTTCCCTCAATTCGGGCATTCCTTGCTCTTCCGCAAGGCTGAATATACTTTCGTTCATAATATATTCCTGCCTGGGATGGGTAATAATCGTTCCATTTCGTGATATTAAAAAGGCATATCCACTTTCAAAAAAATTGATCCCTGAAATAAATTTCTCCAGCCATTCCAATGAAATATCAATGGTGACTATACCCTTGACCGTCTGATGTTCTATAATGGGAACAGAATAAGTTGACATAATGATATTGCCACCTCCTTCATCATAATAAGGTTCCGACCAAATAGAATGTTTCAATTCCTTTGGGATCTGGTACCAGTCCCATAAAAAATACCCGTATTCGTCTGTGCCCAGGTTTTCAAAACGAATGGTATCCCCGTCCCTGTATATGTATTTCGCCAAATATAATGAATCAGGGTAAAAACCATAAGGTTCAAATGCAATGCATGCCCCAAAGATTTCAGTGTTATTTTCGATCAGGATACCAAGGTATTTCTCCAGGCCATCTTCATCAGGATCGAACTCGTTAATTACACTCACAAGGTTTTCCGGAAGCTTCATCGATGACCTTAAGAGTGTCTCAATTTTATTTACAGCGGATGCAGTGAGGTTAGCAACATTTTCCTCTACGTTTTTAAGGAGAAGTCTCTTGGAAATACTGTAATTATATAACAGGATAGCTGCAAAAACAGCCAGGACCACACCAATAACGGTAATTGAGAGCTTAAAGGAAAGGCCTCTTTTCAATATCATGTTAATGTGTTATCAAATTATTCATTGCCCGGCAAATAATCACTTACAATATCTGCCTTTAGGGCCATGAGTGACCCGCAAACCGGATTATGATGAACCAGACAGTAATCCCTAATAAAAATATTTTACCCCTGAAAACAATCATATCACACAAAATTAATAATAAATAACTAATCAGAAATAACCAATAAGAAATAAGAAATGAGAAAGTCTTGTAAATATTTGAGTGTCTATATAAATAACAGGTGTTATAGTACCTTATCTTGAGAGGCTTGGTTAATTGCTCATCAATATCATCTTCCCACTGCCAACCTACGGGGCTCCAAACTCAACCTGACGCAACTTGAGGATGCCAGGTCGATCCATGATGCCATACTTATCGATGGAACGGTGACCGGGAATGGCGACCAATAGATCGCATATATTATTTTGAACCTTGAACCCCGAGCATTGAAATTTGAACATTATTTACCAATAACCTTAAACTCCGTCCGTCGATTCATAGCCCGCCCTTCCTCTGTATCATTATTGGCAATGGGTTGGGAAAATCCGTAACCCTTGAATGTCAGCCTGTCCCGGTCAATGTCCTTAGCCACGAGGTATTCGACAACAGCCTGGGCTCTCTTTTCCGAGAGTTCCTGGTTATAGAGCTGGGATCCGACATTGTCAGTATGTCCGGAAATTTCGATTTTTAACATTGGGACATCATTCAATAATTTGATCAGGCGCTCCAGTTCAGGGATGGACTCTGGCTTTAGCGTTGCTTTATTGAACTCAAAGAAGATATTTTTCAAGACGATCTTGCTGCCCACCTTGACCTTTGCCAGGTATATGTCTTTTTTCATTTCCCTGAATACCGTGGAGGGAGGGATCTCAAAGTTTTCGGAATAGAAGAGATACTCTTTGGCTTTCACTGCAAAAGCATAACTTTTTCCCGAAGGTAAGGATACCATATAAGCCCCGGTGCGTTCATTCGATTCAAAACTGGCAATCATCCGGAAAGTCTGGTTGTCGATGATTTCCATGAGCACACCTAAAGGACTGTGGGTAACCTGGTCCAGGATTTTCCCTTTCACCATGACCAGAGTAAAATCTTTAATTTCCACTTCTCCTTCCAAGTTTGTTTCAATAACAGGCCTTACTTCATATGCCAGGTATTCATAAACGGCTTTATGGGCAAGCGGTTTTTCAGGCCCGAGAAAGGTAACCATGTAAATATCCCGTTTCCCAAAGCCTTCTTGCTCAAAAGTGGAGTAATAGCCATGTTTGCCTGTGGCATTAACTGTGAAAAAAACATCATCGTCCGGTGTATTGACCGGATACCCGATATTCTCCGGTTCGGTCCATTGCTTATTGACCAATTTGGATTTGAAAATATCATATCCTCCCATGGTCTTATGGCCTTTCGAACTGAAATACAATGTCGTGCCATCGACTTGCATGAAAACACCTTCTTCGTCGTATGGTGTGTTGATAGCTGAACCGAGATTAACAGGATCTTCAAAAACCAGCTTATTCTCCTTGGATTTTTCGCTCAACAGGCAATAATAAACATCTTTTCCTCCAAAACCACCTTCCCTGTCGCTGATAAAATATAATCCTTTCATATCGGGCGAAAAGCATGCGGATGATTCGTGGTACTTGGTATTGATCTCATCGGGGAGATGCTTGGGCTTTTGCCATTCTCCTTCCTCAATAATGCAAATATATATGTCGCCACTATTTTCTTCTCCTTTGTAGATGAGGACCCATTTGGCATCCGGGGACAATCCGACAATGGCATCATGAGAATCTTTATTAAAAGGCTTTCCCGGGTTTTCCGGTGTGGTCCAGACCTCACCGTCTTTACGCGAAATATAGATGTCTTCATAATATTCATTGTAGACCGGATCGATCTTTCCACCGGTGGTCACATCACGGCAGGAAGTAAACATCAGGATTGTCTCATCTGCATTCACGATCGGAGAATATTCAGGCCACTTTGTATTTACGACATTACCTATATTGTCAATAAAAACCCGGATGGGATTACGGACCAGGTCCTTGCCATCTTCACATTCCTCGATCTTTTCATCGATATCGTCTCCGTATTGTGTCAGTTCAAAAGGAGTAAGGGTATGACGGTACTTGTTGTACATGTCGATGGCCTTATCAAATTCATAATTAAGATGATAAGCCCTTGCCAGGATGTATCTTTGATTTGCCGCAGCTTTGGGATCAAGCTTGATGGATAATTCAAGGCGTGGGATGGCCTTGGTTTTTTGAACCGTGTGGAGATAGCATTTTCCCACTTTATAATTCAACAGGGCATTATTCGGATTGAAATCATTGGCTTGTAAATAAAGTTCCAAAGCTTCGGCATAGCGAGGCGGTTCAAATATGAGTTTTTTATCGCCTTCCCGGATAACCCTGATCATATCCCGCATCATACTCACCTGGTCGTCGGGAAAATTCCCCCTGATAAATTCCACATTTTCCTGTCCAAAACACTGCAAGCCAATAAAAGCTGCTATCACCGTATTGAATAATATTTTGGTCTTCATAAGTTCAATCTTTTTTGCAAAGTTTTACATACTCGGCCGCTTCGGCTATTCCCAATGAGACTGCCTTCTCCCAATCTTTACAAGCACCTTTTTCGTCCCGCATCATTTCTTTGGCTATCCCTCGGTTTAAGTAAACCTCACCATCATCAGGAGTAAGTTTAAGGACCTCATCATAATCGGCAATAGCACTATGATAATCTTCCAGCTTATAATACGCATTTCCGCGGTTATTATAGGCCGGAATGTATTTTGGTTTGATTTTCAAAACCTTGCTGTAATCCGCGATGGCTGCTTCATAATTTCCCGATGTAAAATAGGCCATCCCACGGTTATTGTATGCAATATAGTAGCCAGTATCAACTTTTACGGCGGCTGTAAAATCTGTCACAGCTTCCGCATATTTCCCGAGCTCATAATTTACCCCGCCAAGGTTATTGAATGCAAAAGCCATGGTTGGATCGTACAATGTAGCTTTGTAGAAATCTTCCCTGGCGTCTTCAAGATGGCCCAGATGCCAATTCGCACTTCCCCTGTCGTTGTAGGGGAAAGCATAATCATTCCGAACACTTATAGCCCTGGTATAATCATCTTTGGCATTCTGGTATTCACCTAATTTGAATTTGGTACCCCCACGATAATAATAAGCCTCGGCATAATTGGGATTGAGTTTGATGGCTTCTGAAAAATCCTCGATGGCACCGTTAAAATCGCCCAGTTGAAGGCGTGTCAAGCCCCGGCCAAAATACGCTTTATCTGTTTTCTGGAGTTCCATAGACCGGTTATAATCGTCCAGGGCTCCAGCATAATCTCCCAGTTCATATTTTACCTGTCCACGGTTATACAATGCCTGGTAAAACCCGGGTTTTCTCATGAGCACGTTATTAAGGTTGATCACGGCAGAATCAAGGTAACCGTCCTCGTAAAATTCAATGCTTTGATTATAAAGAATCTCTGCTTGCTGGTCATCGACCAAGGCTGTATCCAGATTTCCTGAGCCCTCTGAGACCTGGCATAAAATAATGGTACTAACGGGAAACAAGAGTACACATAAAATAATTGTTTTCATATGGTTCATTATCAATAATTCTATTTAGCTAAATTAACAATTTTGCTATTAAAGAGTTAATATCATGACGAGAATTTAACAAATATTTATGATTTTTAGTGTCAAATAATTTGCCATTACCTGTTAATTTACTTATTTTTGGAATAAGTATAATTAAACCCAATAGTCATGAAAAAATTTGTACAATGCTGTATTGCGATATTATTTCTTTTCCCTATTGAACATGCATATAGTCAGTTGGAACTAAGTGCATTTAACCAGACCGGATCCGCTTATGCCATTACGGCATTAACGGATTATCAATGTTTGGGTGTTAACCCTGCAAACCTGGGTTGGTCAAGAAACGATCACATGATGAACCTGGGTCTTTTCGAGAATGGCTTAATGGTTTTCTCTGAACCACTTACCAAGAAACAAATAACCCATGATCTGTTTGGGCAGGCAGACCAGTTTAAGAGTGGTGAAAAAGATCAGGCCGTGAAAAACTTTACCGAAGCCCTGTTATTGATGAGAGCATCTACCATGGGAATAGGTATTTCATATCAGGATGAAAAGATCGGTGGATTTGCATTTCAGGCCCGGCAACGGATAGCATGGAGAAACAATATCAACAATAATGCGGCCGGTTTTCTATTCTATGGATATAACGATCCCTATTTTGATAAGCAAGTGAATCCTGACGGAGATACTGTTGGATATGCCAAAGAAGTTGAAAAGGCATCGGTCTTATACAGACCAAGCATTATTTCACATATCTGGTATAACGAATATATTTTAGGATATGGAAGGAAGTTTGTCGACGAGGAGAACTTTAAATTTTATGCCGGCCTGGATATCAAACTTATCCAGGGATTTGGCATTGTACGTTTGGAAATTGATGGAAATGGGGATGTTGATGCTCACTCGGCACTCAGTCCTTTTTATCAGGTAAAATATAACGAACCAACTCCTTCGGCCATGACGGGAAGCGGATTACAAACTGCAGGATTAGGATATGGTGTTGATCTGGGTGTTACATTTGAGATCCAGACTGATATAAAAGTTTCCCTTGCGGTAAATGACATTGGACAAATTAAATGGAATGGAAATGTTTATAAAGGCATTGATTCAGATATATATTCAATAGAATCATCGGGATTGAATTCGTACAATATTTTTGATGAAGCAAATGGTATCCTTGCCGATAATACGAACTATGGTGGTTGGGAAGGTTTGAATGATATAACCATTAAGCTTCCAATGAGTTTCAGGGGCGGAGCAAGTTACCGGGTGCTCAACTTCGAAGATGATGAACAGGAACTTGAAGTAGGCCTTGATGTTTTGGTACCCATTGAAAAAAATGTACCTGGGGCATTTTTCAATCCGATTTTCGCATTGGGAACAGCATATCAACCGGCAGAGTGGGTAAAGATCGGAATAGGATTTATCCAAAGCCAGGAATTTGGTTCCAATGTGCCCCTCGGAGTCACGTTCAGGCCGATAATTCAGGACAATGTAACCTGGGAAGTGGGGATTGCAACACGGGACTTCATTTCACTGTTCAAACAGAACAATTCAAACCTGTCGGTTTGCTTTGGATTCCTGAGGTTCAGCTTCAAAGAGAGGAAAGATCCTGAGAAGAGATATCTTGATAGTTAAATAATTTTAGAGAATATAGATCGCAGAAGCCATGTAGTGGTTGGTGGTTAGTGGTTGGTGGTTAGTGGTTAGTGAGATAATGTTGCTAAATTTAACCCATAATCGGTAACTGACAACTTATATTTTGCATCCCCACCAAAAAATTTGCATGCTTGGTTAATGAATGCCAGACAGTTATCATTGCTGCTTGATTTCCAGGACGATGGTAACCTGTTCGTTATAGTCAAAGTCGTTGTATTTAAATGTTCTGTTGGCGTGTTTTACAGAGGAATTCAGGTTAGGTGCCGTAGCTGTGATAAAGGCATCATCCTCCGTATTTGACAAAGTGATGGTTTGGGTTTCCGGTCCATAATCCCCAGAGGAATCTCCCTGCGGTTTTGTACCCAGATGACATCTCCTGTACCCGACCGGGGAGATGTCATCGGTGGCCAGCTAAAACTTAGTCCCCGGATCAAAGTTATAGCCCAATTTCAAGCATTGTTTTCCGAAGTCGCTTATGTACCAGTTAGGCGCTATGTATTGTGTCAAGGATATTCCTACATCGTTCTGGTTTTGGACAGCCTGAATGATTTCAGTCCATAATGCAGATGTATTAGAATTATCTGGCCAATGTGCAAAAGCATCTGTTATCTCGAAGTTTGCATTCCAACCAGTTGCATTCGTCGGTCCTGGAAAGCTACTATTTATCGCTAGTTCCAGGTATGCTTTTCCTGTTGGTGGGTTTGTTCCTTGGTCGTATTGCATTTAGAGTTTGTAGTTGGTTGCTTCTGGCATGTGGTTGAAAAATAAGTCCTGTACTCTGCTGACAGTTGTGGCGTTTGGTGTTTGGTTTGCAAGCAAGCTTGCACTTCATAAAAAACAGAAAAGCCCAGCACTTCGTGCAAGGCTTTTTTGATTGTCGGGGTAGTAGGATTCGAACCTACGACCCCCTGCTCCCAAAGCAGGTGCGCTAACCGGACTGCGCTATACCCCGGAAAATTGTCAATTGTCAGTTCTGAATTGTCAATTTAAAATTTAATTTAAAAATAAATCGAACATCGACAATTGACAATTGACAATCGACAATCTTCACCTATCTATCGATCTGTACATAGCCAAAAGCATTTTGGAACATTGCTCATAACCCAAATAAATATCTTCATAAAAGACATCATCAACCAATTTCATCTCATGTACTAAATCGAGTAGTGCCGTACACTCAAATACCGATCCTCTGGCCATGATGTAAAAATTCTTCTTGTCATTGGCGGACATATGGGCGGTTCCTTCGACCAGGTTCGTCAAGATGCTTAATGAAGCCCTTTTCCACTGATCAACAATATGTTTATCAATGTTTTCAACCTTATTCAAAAACGTCAAGACCTTTAAATTCTGGCCCTTAAGAATCTTGTAAAGCTCTAACTTCTCAAAATCAAACATCTTAATATACTTTCAAACTCATTACTCCCCACTCAAACCCGACTCACGTCTCACGTTTCACGCTACTCGCGGAGAGAGGGGGATTCGAACCCCCGGTACCCTTTTCGAGTACGGCAGTTTAGCAAACTGCTGGTTTCAGCCACTCACCCACCTCTCCTATCCTGAAACAGCATGCAAAATTATAAAATTCAGTCATATTGACCTATTATTTTTCAATATTTATGGAGTAGTATCTAATTAGTGTCTATCCATAAAGTCAAACAATTTTTAAAATAAAGCACCAAATAACAAAAAACAAATAACAAATAAATTCGAAATATCAATGATCAAATGTTCAAAACAGCTTTGAATGAATATTGAGATTTCGGTCATTGAGATTTATTTGTATTTTGGTGCTTGTCATTTGTGATTTTTTAAATAATTCAAAATGCTTAGTTTATAGACAGACTCTAATTAGTACTTAGAGTGCCTAAAGTAAAAAGTGCCTAAAGTTATTTGAAATACATACAGAATAGCTGATTTAGTCCGATTAATTCAGGTTAGGAAATGGTTTGGATTTTAAAACAGTATCTCGATAATAGCACGTATTTTATTCTTCAAATCTTTTCAAGTCTGTTTTGTAAAATGTCCATTCCGGAGTTTCTAATATCTCTCCAAAGTCAACAGAATACCACGGACTTATTTTATCATTATTATTTTTAAGAATTTGAATCTCCTGTGCCGGCATATAGCTTTGAGCCAAAAGAAAGATTTTCTCATTTGTCTTAGGATTTAGTGCCATATCTACTACCAAAATTGCATGTCCAGGTGAACCTTCCTGGATATAGACGTCTCCAATTTTTAAATCATCAATTCTAACGGATTTTAGTTCTCTGGAAAGAGATATAGTTCCGGCATAACTGAAAATAATCTCCATATACTTCCAAAAGTCCTTGTAATTATTTGATGGGGAACCACTCTGAATCCAATAAGTTTCGTTTCCTTTAACAACGATTCTTTTCCCGTTCATCCATTCGGAATAGTCAACCCGGAATCCATTTGTAAAATTGAAATGAATTTTATCATATTGTTTTCGATTCCATAAATATTCTGCTCGTAATCTCATCACAGCATCAGCACATTGATGAAGGTCCTTTTTCCCAATATCCAAGTCGACCACAGCATCATAAATGTCATAATTCGGCTTGGTGCTTCCATTATATAATGTTACTTCTGAGCCGTGTGTTTTTAATGGTAATTGTCTTAAATACCCGGCAAAAGAGTTTTCCTGCGCGATTGTCCGTTCAAATCCTTCCGGAGTTACTATGCGAGTAACCAAGGTTTGTCCATCGGGATTTATTATTCCAATATCTTTCTTTGTTATCTCATTTTTCTCAGTAGAATCATTTCTTATAGTATCTTGTATAACAATTTGTTTATGCGTGGCTTCTTGTCCACAAGCTTGAATGAACAATAATAAAAATAGTCCTATGTATCTTTCTTTCTTCATGTTTTATGCGCTATAATGTAACGTTTTTAGATATGAGAAGTTGCAAACGAAGTGAGCAATTTGG
>JAUWGC010000032.1 GCA_030606625.1 Bacteroidales bacterium
TCTTATATTTGACACTGATTAGTTACTAATTTTTAATTTTTAAAAATATAATAATGAAAAAGATTATTTTATTTGGCCTCCTGGTTTATCATGGTTTATTATGCGGACAGATTGTCATCACTTCAAACGATATGCCGAATCCGGGAGATACAATCCGGATAAGTACGGCAACAAATCTGTTCGGGCTTGATTATACATCGACAGGTGAAGATTATTCCTGGGACTTCTCATCGTTAAATAGTTTAGTCCAGCGGGTAGATACTTTTGTGAATGTAACTGAAACTCCTTTGTTTTATCAGATTGTCTTTCTTCCGGTGCTTGTGGCTAATCTGGCAACACCCGTAGGTAATTTCGAGCTGATTCCGAATTTTGAAGTAACTGACATGTACAGGTATTTTAAAAATTCAAATGCTGCATACGCAGATATTGGATTTGCATTTACTTTCAATAATATTCCAATTCCTGTTAAATACGATTCGCTTGATATCAATTATAAGTTCCCGCTGAATTATGGTGATTCATACCAGTCTGAAGCTGAATTTGATATGGAAATTCCTTTAATTGGGTATTATAGCACATTGAAATCAAGAACAACAATCGTGGATGGATGGGGAACGTTGCTCACACCATTTGGCCAATTTCAGACATTAAGGCTGTTTTCTGAAATTATTGAATACGATAGTATTTACATTGATTCCTTGGGGATTGGCTTTCCTGTGAACCGGACAATTAAAGAATATAAATGGCTGGCACCGGGCTTTGGCATGCCTGTTTTGATGATTACTGAAGAAGGATTTATTAAATCAGCATACTATATTGATTCTTTACGTACAAATGCAATTATTCATGAGTCCCCAATTGATAAACAACAAATAATGGTATACCCAAATCCGTGTTCTGAAATATTGAACCTGAGCTTTGAGTTAATGGATGAAGCATTTGTTAGTGTTTTACTGATTGATAATACAGGAAAGAATATGAAAATGTTATTCCATTCAAAATTAGGCAAAGGCAGGTATGAGAAGCAATTTAGCCTGTTTGAACATGGATTTTCTCAGGGGTTATATCTTCTGCAAATTAAGGCTGATGATCACTTTGTTATACGTAAGATACTTATTAAGTAGTTTAATAGTTATTGGGATTACCAGGAGGAATTTTAATCATATCTTTAACCTTATGAACATACAATAATTAATTCATGAGTATTCTCATATGAGTTTTATCATTTATAAATCATCGGCTGGGTCGGGAAAAACGTACACACTAATTAAGGAATACCTGATCATCGTCCTGGAAAACCCGGGAAAATTCAGGAATATTTTAGCTGTGACATTTACAAATAAAGCAGCTAATGAGATGAAAACGAGGGTGATCAAAACGTTGCACGAACTTGCGGATCAAAACCGGTATGCAAAAACAAGTTCAATTAACAGTCTTTTACCGGAGTTGGCTGAAAAAACCGGAATGAGTTCTCAACTGATTGGTAAAAAGGCAGTTCAGGTGCTTACATTGATCCTGCATAACTATTCGGAATTTGGTATATGTACCATTGATAGTTTTGTTCATAAAATTGTAAGGACATTTGCCAATGATTTAAAATTACCCTTGAATTTTGAAGTTGAACTGGATAAGGATATCCTGGTTACCCAATCGATTGATCTATTGCTCTCAAGAGTTGGACATGATGATAAACTAACAAAAGCTCTTGTCAGGTTTATTGATGAAAAAATGGAAAACGAGGAAAGCTGGCATATTGAAGAGAACTTGAAAAAGTTTACGGATACGATGCTAAAAGAAGAAAGTTTTCCATTTCTCCGGAAGATCAAAAAACTGGATGCTGAAGATATTTTCAAGGTTAACAGTAAAATGTTTTCTTATATCAGAAAATTTGAGCAGAATGTTAACGTGTTGGGAAAACAAGCAATGGACCTGATAAACAGCCATCATTTATCAGCCAAATCATTTTATCAGGGCTTGAAAGGGATATATAAATATTTTGATGATTTGGCTACTGGCCTGTATGATAAAATGCTGTCAAATAAATTTGTATTAAAAACCATTGATGAAGATAAATGGATTGCTTCTAAGTCCAATGTATCTGACATCAATACCCTGGAATCCATAAAACCACAATTACTAAAGATTTACCTTGAAATACAAAAACTGATTGAAGAACAGCACAATAATTATATTTTATACAGGCTTATAAGGAAACATATATATCCCATAGCAGTTCTTAATGAGATTGATAAAATAATTAATGAGTTCAGGGAAGTGGACAACATTATTCATATATCTGAGTTCAACAGAAGAATTGCAGATATCGTACTTCACGAACCTGTGCCATTTATTTATGAGCGATTAGGTGAAAAATACAAGCATTTCCTGGTTGATGAGTTCCAGGATACCTCTCTTTTGCAATGGCAAAATTTGTTGCCATTATTCGAAAATTCACTGGGACATGGATATTTCAATCTGGTGGTTGGTGATGGTAAACAGGCAATCTATCGCTGGAGAAATGGTGATGTAGAACAATTTAGCAAATTACCATATTTACATAAGAAGGATAATAACAAGATAACTAATGACAGAGAGAAAATATTAGTTGACAGACACAGGATTGAAAAACTAAATAAAAACTACAGGTCAAAAAAGGAAATTATTGCTTTTAATAACAGTTTTTTCGAAACAATTCAACTGAAGCTTCCCGAATCAGTCAGATCAATATATCATGATGTCACACAGGAATTTGATAATACCAATACCGGAGGTTCTGTACATATTAAATTTATTGAAAAGGAATCAGCTGTTGCTGAATATGAAAGTAAAACATTTCAATCTGTAATTGAGATAATTAAACAACTGGAGAATGACGGGTTTGGATTAAATGATATTACGGTTTTATGCAGGAAAAACAAACAGGCAAGTAAAATTGCCAGGATTTTACTGTTAGAAAATATCAATGTTGTTTCATCAGAATCGCTTTTACTTACTTCCTCCCCGGAGGTGAATTTCCTCGTATCCTGTCTGTTTTATTTGGTGAATCCTGATAATCAGGTCGTAAAGGCGGAATTATTAACCTACCTGGTGATGTCAGGAAGGATTTCTGATCAGGATATTGACAGTCTTCTTGCAGAGTTAAAACAGAAGGTTGCTGGAACAGATCAACAAAAAGAAAATAATAATGCTTGTTTCTTCAAATTGTTAAAAGATAAAGGGTTTGATTTTCCATCCGGTAGATTATTAAATTATCCTGTTTATGAACTTGTTGAAGAATTGATCAGGTTGTTTGGATTGGATCACAAGGTTGATCCGTATATCCTGTTTTTTTTGGATGCCGTTCTTGAATTCACATCAAAACATTCTGCCGGTTTAATGGATTTTCTTGAATGGTGGGACTGTACAAAACATAAGTATTCCATAGTAGTTCCGATGGGACTGGATGCTGTCAGGGTAATGACCATCCATAAGGCGAAGGGACTTGAGTTTCCAGTAGTGATTTATCCTTTTGCGGACGATGATATTCGCAGGCCAGGAAAAGAAAGCCTGTGGATTGATTTAAATGATGAATATATTAAGGAGCTTCCTGCAGCATTATTGTCAATAAAAAAAGCAGATCTGGAAAACACTACCTTTGAACATATTTATTATGATGAAAAAAACAAAACATTCCTTGACCTGGTTAACTTGTTATACGTTGCAATGACCAGACCCATTAACCGGTTATACATTATGTGCAAGTTTCCTGCGTCAAAAAATAAAGGACAGATAAACATACCATCGTTAATTAAATACTATTTAGAACAGACAGGACAATGGAATGAAGAACAGGATCAGTATGTTTTTGGAACTGATACAAAAAAGGATAATGTTGTTGATGTTTCGGAAAACAATGTTGTAAAACTTAATAAGTTAATTTCTGCAGACTGGAAAAGAAGACTATTGATCAGTAAAAAATCACCTGAAATCTGGGATCTGGAAAACCCGGAAAAGAACAAGGAATGGGGCAATCTGGTTCATACGGTCTTGTCACATATAAGATATGCAGAAGACAGAAAAGATATCATTGAGAAATTTTATCATCAGGGAATGATAGATGAAGCAGAAAGTAAACGGCTTATAGAGGTTGTTGACCATTTGTTGGAACACCCGGATATTATGATATTATTTGATAAAAAATGGAATGTCAAAAACGAAGCTGAAATAATAATGCCTGACGGACAAACATACCGCCCTGACAGGCTTTTGTTTGATAATAATGAAGTAGTTATTGTTGATTATAAAACCGGAAAGCAGAATAATATGCATCAAGAACAGATTAACCGGTATGGGAAAATACTTTCTAAAATGGGATATGATGTGAAACATAAATACATTATTTATATTGGAGAAGAACCCAGCATTGTTCAGATATGAACAGACTTGTATTACTTTCGTACATTTCATAAAGAGAATCCTTTTCCTGATCTATATAACACACTGGGGAAAAGCAAATAACAGAATTTGGCATTATATTAGATTAATAAGATATTTATAAATGTTTAACACTAAAAAACAAAGTATGAAAAAATTATTTTGGTTACTGTTGTCAATGTTATGGTTTTCATTTACAAATGCTCAAGAGGAAGCCAGATTATTAAGATTTCCTGCAATTCATGGAGAGCATGTTGTGTTTTCATACGCAGGAGATCTATACACTGTATCTAAAGAAGGTGGGATTGCCAGAAAACTCACAAACGATCTGGATGGATATGAGATGTTTGCAAGATTTTCACCCGATGGCGAATATATTGCTTTTACAGGGCAATATGATGGAAATACCGAAGTATATGTGATGCCGGCTGAAGGAGGTATACCGGTTCGATTGACTTATACAGCTACACTGCAGAGAGATGATATTTCAGATAGAATGGGACCCAATAATATTGTTATGACCTGGCGGGATGACAATAATATTGTTTTTCGCTCCAGGAAAAAATCCTTTAACTCATTTAAAGGCCATTTGTATATTGTCTCTAAAGAAGGTGGTTTACCAGAACAGCTACCCCTGCCTTCAGGTGGTTTTTGCAGTTATTCACCTGATAACAAAAAACTTGCATACAATAAAGTCTTTCGTGAATTTAGAACCTGGAAATATTATGAAGGTGGCATGGCTGACGATATTTGGATTTATGACTTTGAATCAAAACAAACTAAAAATATAACAAATAATAAGAATCAGGATATATTTCCCATGTGGCATGGGGATAATATTTATTTACTTTCTGATCGGAACAGGATAATGAATCTTTTTGTTTATGATATAAATACAGGGGAAACAAGGGCATTGACCAATTATACAGATTATGATATAAAATTTCCTTCTTTGGGAAATGAATCTATCATTTTTGAAAAAGGTGGATACATTTATAATTTTGATTTGTCCAGGGAACAGGTGACAAAAATTCCTATAGTAATTGCTGAAGACTTTGTTTCCGGAAGGGATGAAATAAAAGATGCCAGTAAGCTTATCAACTCTTATGCTATATCACCTGATGGAAAAAGGATGGTTTTTGGTGCCAGGGGTAACGTGTTCTCGGTTCCTGTGAAATCAGGTATTACAAAGGGTCTGACAGCTGCTTCAAACGTTCATGACAGAAATGTCGAATGGTCTCCTGATGGTAAATATATTTCCTTTATCTCTGATGTCACTGGTAGAGATGAAATATATATTATCAATCAAGATGGAAATGAACCACCTGAACAATTAACTAAGGATAGTGACACATATAAATATAATCCAATCTGGTCTCCTGATGGAACAAAATTATTGTGGTCTGATAAGAAATTGAGATTACAATACCTGGATATCAATACAAAGGAAGTGATATTAGTAGATAAGGTTGAAGACTGGGAGATCAGAAAGTATAACTGGTCACCGGATAGCAAATGGATCACATACACGGTGCCTGAATACCGTTCTGCAACAAAAGTCTGGGTTTATAATTTGGATACAAAAGAAAAACAACCTGTTACAGATGAGTGGTATGATTGTGGAAGCCCGGTTTTCAGTGATGATGGAAAATATTTATTCTTCACATCCTCCAGGGATTTCAATCCGATATACAGTTGGACGGAATGGAACCATGCTTACCAGGATATGACAAAAGTGTATCTGATCACATTAACTAAAGAAACTTCTTCGCCATTTGAACCTGAAAATGATGAAGTTGAAATCAAAGAAGAAGAAAAAACAAAAGAAGGCAAGAAACAAGACAAAGACAATAAAGATGGAGAACAAGATAAAAAAAAGGAAGAAGTTGAAGTCGAAATTGATTTTAATGGTATAACAGGCCGTGTTGTTGCCGTCCCAATTAACCCAGGCAGATATTGGAATATTACTGCAATTGGTAATAATGTGTACTATATGAGAAAAACTTCCAAGGATAAAAAATCCAGCATCAGAATGTATGACCTTGAAAAGAAGAAAGAAACAAACTTAGATGAATTCAATGGGTATCTGGTTTCTGCTGATAAGAAAAAAATGGTGGTTATTAAAGATAAAAAATATGGAGTTATTGATCTTCCGAAGTCCGATATCAAGGTTGATGAATATGTTGATCTTTCTAATATGCAGGTATGGGTGAACCTTGAAGAAGAATGGAAACAAATCTTTAACGAGGCATGGCGGCAGATGCAGGATTTCTTTTATGCACCTAACATGCATGGTCTGGATTGGGAAGCAATCCATGATAAATATGCTCCTCTTGTACCATATGTGAATAACAGGAATGACCTGAATTACATAATTGGAGAAATGATTGGAGAATTGAGTGTTGGACATGCATACATTAGTGGGGGAGACAAGCCGAAACCAAAGAGAATTAATACCGGTTTGCTTGGTGCAGAACTAAGTATGGATGAGTCTGGTTATTATAAGATCAATTATATTTTGACTGGAGAAAACTGGACCAAAAATACGCTGTCACCACTCACAGAAATTGGTGTGGATATTAACAAAGGTGATTTTATTCTTGCAGTTAATGGCAAACCTGCTAACGAAATGGTGAATATTTATGAATCATTAGTTGGTAAAGCTGGAAAACAGGTTGAGCTGACCGTGAATGATAAACCTTCCCTGGATGGCAGCCGCAAGGTCATTATCAAACCAATTAGTGATGAATCAAATTTGTATTATTACAATTGGGTTCAGGATAATATTAAAAAAGTGAATGAAGCTACTGATGGACAAGTAGGATATATCCATATTCCTGACATGGGAGCTGGAGGGCTGAATGAGTTCGTGAAACATTTTTACCCACAATTGAACAAAAAGGCTCTGATCATTGACGACAGGGGTAATGGTGGTGGCAATGTTTCACCGATGATCATTGAACGATTACAACGCGAACTGGTCCTGATGGGCATGTCAAGAAATACTTCTCCCAGTACCAGGCCGCGACAGGTAATGGTTGGCCCGAAAGTATTGTTGATTGATAATTATTCAGCTTCCGACGGAGACCTTTTTCCATACCAGTTCAAGAAACTTGGCCTTGGAACAATAATAGGGGTGCGCTCCTGGGGTGGTGTTGTCGGAATACGTGGTTCTTTACCGTTTGTTGATGGCGGGACTTTGCGAAGGCCGGAATTCGCACCTTATGATATAGACGGAAAGGGATGGGTTATTGAAGGCTATGGTGTTGACCCGGATATCTGGATTGATAATGATCCGGCAAAAGAATTTGCAGGCGAAGATGAACAATTGAATAAAGCTATCGAAGTGATCCTTGAGGAAATGGGAAAATACCCATACAAAGAACTTCCACCGATACCACCATATCCGGATAAATCTAAATAATTATGGAAAAAAGCCCCCGCATGGGGGCTTTTTTTTTGAGGTTACTGAACAATGAATAACGAATACCTTTTGTACTTTTGAATGATTGATAAATGATTATGAATATTACAAGGTTAATATTAATTCAGATATTTTGTCTTTTGACAATTAAAATAATTTCCCAGACTGTCGTTCCGGGTGGTTTCGTCTCTGGTTTCTGGAATGCTGAGTTTGGCCCTTATTATATTGATGGGGATATAACATTACACGCTGATTCATCTCTGGCAATTCATGAAGGTGTTGAAATTATATTTAGGGGTCATTATGCATTTAATGTTTATGGGTATCTTAATGCTGTTGGAACTCCGGAAGATTCAATAATATTTACTTCTCAGGATACAATAGCTGGTTGGCATGGATTACGCTTATTTGAGATCGTACAGGCCTTGCCGGACAGTATGAGAATATGGTATTGCAGATTTGAGTATGGAAAATCAGATGAAAGTGGTGAAAAAGGAGGGGGTGTTTATGCTGAAAACTCCACAAAGATAGATATTCGACATTGCATGGTAAAAAATTGTTCGGCAGATATTGGTGGTGGAATTTACCTGAAAAATTCCCCGATTCATTTTAATCAGTTAACGGTTGAAGATAATTATTCGAATAAAGGTGGTGGAATGTATTGCCATTATTCTGATGCTGTGATCAAGAATTCAAAGGTTATCGATAATACAGGAGCGGTATGCGGAGGAGTTTATTTCTATCATTCAAGTGCAATTATCACGAATTGTGTGATCAGTAATAACATGAGTCATGCTGGAGGAGGTGGTGTTGTGATACATAAAGCGAGCCATGCCAATTTTATGAATTGTAAAATAGAACATAATATGGCAGTAGGGAGTGGGGGAGGAGTTGCAATTTTGGAGGGCAGCCTGCCGGTTTTTAAATATTGTCATATTAGCTACAATACAACACAATACCAGGAATATCAGGCTAAGGGGGCTGGGTTTTTTATAACTTCTTATGACAACTCCCCGGTAATTATCAATTGTTTTATAAGTGGGAATATTTGTGATGAAGAAGGCGGTGGATTTTATAGTGAGTCGAAACTTCAATTGATCGATTGCCTTATCAGCAATAATGTTGCTTCAGTCAGCCAGGGCTTCGGAGGAGGAGGGATGTATACTATGTTTAATCAAAATTTAGTGTTGAATTGTACTTTTTCCGGAAATCAGGCTCCCCAGGGATCAACCATATATAGCGCAGGTTCCATGACAGAGATGTATAATACAATAATCTGGTGGGATGTTATGAATATCAATATGGGGTTTTTACACCATTGATATTAAGTGAAGAAACAATTAAGATGACTGTGTATCCTAATCCTGCAAGAGAATATCTGATCGTTGGCTTAAGTGGGTTTGATGGTGTGGACTTGTGCTTGAGCTTAATATCTTTGGATGGGAAAATTATATACCGTGATAAGATCACATTGACCCGGGGATCATTTGATTATAGAATGGACATTTATAAAGTTCCACCAGGTTTATATGTTTTACAATTACAAAATGAAAATCAAAATGAAGTAAGAAAGGTTATTATAATAAAGTAAAAAAACAGTATCTTTTCGGATACTGTTTTTTCTTATTGGTGTAATCAAGCTTCAGCAGTTGGCCCGCCAAGGTTAAATGGGGGCATTATATCACCTCCCTCCGGTACATTTATAATTCCATGCATTGATTCATATTTTGCAATATTGTCTTTCAATGCTTTGAATAACCTTTTTGCATGTTGTGGGGTTAAAATTATTCTGGATTTTACCTTTGCTTTTTGTAAACCCGGCATCATCTTGATGAAATCGATAATAAATTCGGAATTTGAATGAGTTATCATTGCCATGTTAGAATATATTCCATCAGCAACTTCTTCATTCAGTTCAATATTTATCTTGTTTTTCTTTAATTGTTCAGACATGACATTCTTATTGTTAGATATTGTGAAAAATATTTATTGTTCTTTTACTTCCTCTTCTTTATCTTTAGTTTCAGTGAGCATCTCATAGTCTTCCCTGGAACCGACAATAATATCATTGTAGCGTTTCAGTCCTGTACCTGCAGGGATAAGATGTCCAACGATTACGTTTTCCTTTAGCCCACGTAAATTATCGGTTTTAGCCTGAATTGTTGCTAGAGTTAGCACTTTTGTTGTTTCCTGGAAAGAAGCTGCAGAAAAAACACTATTGGTTTGGAGAGAAGCTTTAGTAATTCCCTGGAGTACCTGTCGGGCGGTTGCTGGTTTGGAATCACGTGCATCAACAAGCATTTTGTCCTTTCTTCTTAACATGGAGTTTTCATCTCTTAGCTTATGGGAACTGATGATCTGTCCTGAATGAAAGTTGATTGAATCATTCGGATTAATTACTACTTTCTTCCCGAAGATTTCATCGTTTTCATTATGGAAAACAATCTTATCGACTAGTTCTCCTTCAAGGAATTTGGTATCTCCAGGATCATCAACTTCTACCTTACGCATCATCTGCCGAACGATTACTTCGAAATGTTTGTCATTGATCTTCACTCCCTGTAAACGATAAACTTCCTGAATTTCATTAACGATATATTCCTGTACTACCATAGGACCTTTGATGGCAAGGATATCCGCAGGTGTCATAGCTCCTTCAGAAAGTGGCGTGCCTGCTTTTACATAGTCATTTTCCTGTGCAAGGATCTGTTTGGATGTTGGGATTAAGTACCGTTTTTCTTCACCTGTTTTAGAAGTGATTATAATCTCACGATTACCTCTTTTGAGTTTCTTGCCAAATGACACAATACCGTCTATTTCGGAAACCTTTGCAGGATCTGAAGGGTTACGAGCTTCAAACAATTCCGTTACCCTTGGAAGGCCACCGGTGATGTCACCTGATTTACCAATTACCCTGGGAATCTTGACCAGTGATTCACCAGCCTTGATCTTGTTACCATCATCTACGATGATGTGTGCACCGACAGGTATGTCATATGATTTTAGTACTTCCTTCTTGTCATTAAGGATACGTATCGTTGGATTCTTAACTTTCTGCCTTGTCTCAACGATCACTTTTTCATGGTAACCGGTCTGTTCGTCTGATTCGATACGAAAGGTTTTTCCTTCTATGATGTTTTCGAAAGAGATTGTACCCGATATTTCTGAAATGATCACGGCATTATAAGGATCCCAGTCACTGATCAACATACCTTTCTTAACTGTGCTACCATTATTAACGTACAAGTGTGCGCCATAGGGTATGTTGCTTGATGAAAGAATAATGTTTGTTTTTTTGTCGATGATGCGCATTTCAGCTGAACGTCCAACAACTATATCATATGTTTTTCCGTCCGGATTCTTATACTCAACTGAACGGAGTTCATCTAATGATAAAACTCCATCATACTTGGCTTCAATCTTTGATGTAATGGCAATGCTGGACGCAGTACCTCCGACGTGGAATGTACGAAGTGTTAGCTGTGTGCCAGGTTCACCAATCGATTGTGCAGCAATTACGCCTACTGCTTCCCCGGTCTGTACAAGCATTCCTGAAGCAAGATTACGTCCGTAACATTTTGTGCATACACCATGTTTTGATTCACATGTTAATACAGAACGAATTTCAACAGATTCGATTGGAGAATCTTCAATAATTTTGGCAATAGTTTCATTGATCTCTTCTCCATCACGGATGATCAGTTCACCCGTTTGTGGATGGAATATATCATGTAAGGCAACCCTTCCAAGTATTCTATCGTAGAGAGTTTCAACAACTTCTTCACTTTTTTTAAAAGATGAGATTGTCAATCCCCTCAAGGTACCACAGTCATTTTCAGAAATGATTACATCCTGGGCTACATCAACTAAACGGCGTGTGAGATAACCTGCATCAGCAGTTTTTAAAGCAGTATCAGCTAAGCCTTTACGTGCACCGTGGGTTGAGATAAAGTACTCAAGAACAGTAAGTCCTTCCTTGAAATTCGAAAGAATAGGATTTTCAATGATTTCCGTACTTTTTGTACCGGATTTTTGTGGTTTAGCCATTAATCCTCTCATGCCGGCTAATTGGCGGATCTGTTCCTTAGAACCCCTGGCCCCGGAGTCAAGCATCATAAAGATTGAGTTAAAGCCTTGTTTGTCTTTCGAAAGCTTTTTCATCAGGCTTTGAGTTAATAAGGAATTTGTATGGGTCCAAATATCAATGATTTGGTTATATCTTTCATTGTTGGTGATGAATCCTAAGTTGTAATTATTCATTACTTCATCAACTTCTTCATTGGCATTAGCGATCAGTTCTTGTTTATTTTCCGGTATCAGAACATCACCAAGATTAAAGGATAGTCCGCCTTTAAAAGCCATAAGGAATCCCATGTTTTTAATATTATCAAGGAATTTGGCAGTTATGGCGGTTCCTGTTTTTTTAAGGATTTTACTAATGATATCCCTAAGTGATTTCTTGGTAAGTAATTCATTGATATAACCATATTCCTTAGGTACAATCTGATTGAACAAAATACGTCCAACAGTTGTTTCGATCATTTTTTTAACCGGTTTGCCATCTTCATAATAATTATCAATCAAAACATTAATTATGGCATGTAAATCAACTTTTTTCTCATTGTATGAAATGATAACTTCTTCAGGACCATAGAACTTTAATCCTTCACCTTTCACAGGGTATTCCTTTGTACTTTTCCTGGCTTTTGTGATATAATACAATCCTAATACCATGTCTTGTGAAGGAACTGTAATGGGAGCACCATTAGCAGGATTAAGGATATTATGCGAAGCCAGCATTAATATCTGGGTTTCCAGGATGGCTGCATTTCCAAGTGGGATATGTACAGCCATTTGGTCACCGTCAAAGTCAGCGTTGAATGCAGTGCATACCAATGGATGTAATTGAATAGCTTTACCTTCGATAAGTTTGGGCTGGAAAGCCTGAATGCCCAAGCGGTGCAAGGTAGGAGCACGATTGAGAAGTACCGGATGCCCCTTAAGGATATTTTCAAGAATATCCCATACTACCGGGTCTTTACGGTCAACAATTTTTTTAGCTGATTTAACTGTTTTTACAATTCCTCTTTCGAGTAATTTTCTTATGATGAATGGTTTGAATAATTCAGCAGCCATTGCTTTTGGCAGGCCACATTCGTTCAAATTCAGTTCCGGTCCGACAACAATAACCGAACGGCCGGAATAATCCACACGTTTACCAAGGAGGTTTTGGCGGAATCGTCCTTGTTTTCCTTTAAGGCTGTCACTAAGGGATTTCAACGCCCTGTTAGAATCAGTTTTCACTGCATTGGCTTTCCTGGAATTGTCAAATAATGAATCAACAGCTTCTTGTAACATACGTTTTTCATTACGCATAATTACATCCGGAGCCTTTATCTCTATCAAACGTTTCAGCCTGTTGTTTCTAATGATTACGCGTCTGTATAGATCATTAAGATCTGATGTTGCAAACCTACCACCATCAAGAGGTACTAAAGGCCTTAATTCAGGTGGGATAACAGGAGTTACCTTGACGATCATCCATTCCGGCTTGTTTTCAATGCGTGTATTTGCATCCCTGAAGGCTTCGAAAACCTGTAGCCGTTTTAATGCTTCCTGCTTTCTTTGTTGAGATGTTTCAGTATTGGCTTTATGTCTCAGTTCGTATGATACCTGGTCAAGATCAAGCCTGGCCAGTAAATCATGTATGGCTTCGGCTCCCATCTTGGCAATAAACTTATTTGGATCGCTGTCGTCCAGGTACTGATTGTCAGCAGGGAGGCTGTCAATGATCTCAAAATACTCTTCCTCAGTGAGGAAATCCATGTATTTTATGTCATCTTTTTCCTTGATTCCGGGCTGAATAACAACATGCCTTTCGTAATAGATTATTGTGTCAAGCTTTTTTGTGGGTAACCCGAGCAATGCGCCAATCTTGTTGGGCAAAGACTTGAAAAACCAAATATGTGCAACAGGAACAACTAGTTGAATATGTCCTGTCCTTTCCCTTCTTACTTTCTTTTCAGTTACTTCAACGCCACATCTGTCACAAATGATTCCTTTGTAACGGATCCTTTTATATTTTCCGCAATGGCATTCCCAGTCCTTGACAGGGCCGAATATCCTTTCACAAAATAAACCGTCTCTTTCGGGTTTATATGTTCTGTAATTGATTGTTTCAGGTTTTAAAACTTCTCCATATGATTTTTCCAGTATAGATTCGGGGGAAGCCAGGCTAATGGTTATTTTTGAAAATTCACTTGAGATCTTGCTGTCTTTTCTGAATGGCATATATGATAAGTTTTTAATTACATATATATAATAGATTGTAGATAAAGCATCAAAGATGCTTCAATCTCGGTACTTAATCGAAAGTAACATTCAAGCCGAGACCTTTTAATTCATGTACAAGTACATTGAATGATTCCGGAACACCAGACCGGGGCATGTTTTCTCCTTTGACAATTGCTTCATAGGCTTTAGCCCGGCCCTGGACATCGTCTGATTTAACTGTAAGGACTTCCAGAAGTACATGAGCAGCACCAAATGCTTCAAGTGCCCAAACTTCCATTTCACCAAACCTTTGTCCACCAAACTGAGCTTTACCACCAAGAGGTTGTTGTGTAATAAGAGAATATGGGCCAATTGACCTGGAATGCATCTTATCGTCAACCATATGGTGCAGCTTAAGCATGTATATGTAACCAACAGTTGTTGGCTGATCAAATCTTTCACCTGTCTCACCATTATACAGGTATACTTTCCCATCTTTTGATAATTGGGCTTTCTTAATATAATTGCTGATTTGCTCATATGTTGCACCATCAAAAATGGGTGAAGCAAATTTTAAATTGAGTTTCTTGCCGGCCCAACCTAAAACTGTTTCGTAGATCTGTCCAAGGTTCATGCGGGAAGGTACACCTAAAGGATTGAGTACAATATCAACTGGTGTACCATCTTCAAGGAAAGGCATATCCTCTTCACGAACAATCTTGGCAACAATGCCTTTATTTCCGTGCCGTCCTGAAATTTTATCACCTACCTTAAGTTTTCTCTTTTTTGCGACAAAAACTTTAGCTATCTGAACGATACCATTGGGCAAATCATCACCAACAGTAGCAACAAACTTTTTTCGATTGTATTTACCCAGAATTTCCTTGTGTTTAATATTGTAGTTATTGATGACTTCCTTGATCAGATTATTCTTTTTCTTATCTGTAGTCCATTTATTAGAATTTATATTTGTATAGTCAAGTGATATCAGGGATTTCTGTGTGAATTTAGCCTTCTTAGGTATTAAGATTTCATTGAAGTTATTGTAAACCCCCTGGGAAGTCCTGCCGCTGACAAGCACTATAAGTTTATCAACGAGTTTTAGCTTGAGTTCAGATATGTCATTTTCAAATTCCTTATCTAATTTGGCAATAATATCCTTTTCCTTGGCTTTGGATTTTCTGTCTTTAATAGCTCTGGAGAAGAGTTTATTTTCTATAACCACTCCTTGCATTGCAGGAGGTGCTTTAAGTGAAGCATTCTTAACATCACCTGCTTTATCTCCGAATATTGCACGCAATAATTTTTCTTCCGGAGTTGGATCGCTTTCACCTTTTGGAGTGATCTTTCCGATAAGGATATCACCTTCATTGACTTCTGCTCCAACCCTGATTAGGCCGTTTTCATCGAGATCCTTGATTGCTTCTGTACTGACATTTGGGATATCGTTGGTTAATTCCTCCACACCTCTTTTTGTATCCCTTACTTCCAGTGTAAATTCTTCAATATGTATTGATGTGAATATATCTTCTTTAACTATTTTTTCTGAGATGACGATTGCATCTTCAAAATTGTATCCCTTCCATGGCATGAATGCCACCATGAGGTTTCGTCCAAGAGCAAGCTCACCGTTTTTAGTTGCATAACCTTCACAAAGAACCTGCCCCTTTTGGACTTTATCACCTTTCCTGACAATAGGCCTGAGGTTTATACAAGAGTTCTGGTTGGTTCTGTTGAACTTGATCAGTTCATAACGCTTAATGTCATCATCAAAGCTTACAAGTTTTTCTTCTTCCATCCTTGTATATCTGATGACAATTTCTTTTGCATCAACATATTCTACAATTCCGTCACCTTCGGAATTAATAAGTACTCTGGAATCTTTTGCAACATCACCTTCCATGCCTGTTCCAACAATAGGAACTTCAGGGTTCATAAGTGGAACAGCCTGACGCATCATATTTGATCCCATTAATGCACGGTTTGCGTCATCATGTTCCAGAAATGGAATTAATGATGCAGCTATAGATGCAATCTGGTTAGGAGAACTGTCAATAAGGACTACTTTATTCTTTTCAATGATTGGATAATCTGCCTGATATCTTACCTTGATCTTATCCCTGATGAAATTACCATCATCATCGATAAGTGTATTTGCCTGGGCAATGATTTTATTTTCCTCTTCTTCGGCACTAAGGTAAATTGGTTTTTCATCTATCTTAACTTTACCTTCTATAACTTTGTGGTAAGGAGTTTCAATAAAACCAAGTTTATTGATTTTTGCATAAACACACAGAGAAGAAATAAGGCCAATATTAGGTCCTTCAGGAGTTTCTATAGTACAAAGCCTTCCATAGTGTGTATAATGCACGTCGCGAACTTCGAAGCCAGCACGTTCACGTGAAAGACCACCAGGGCCAAGTGCAGAGATCCTTCGTTTATGGGTAAGTTCAGCTAACGGATTGGTTTGATCCATGAACTGGGAAAGTTGGTTAGTACCAAAAAATGAATTGATTACGGAAGATAATGTTTTTGCATTGATCAGATCTGTGGGTGTAAATACTTCATTATCCCTAACATTCATTCTTTCACGGATAGTTCGTGACATCCTTGACAGTCCAATTCCGAACTGTGTATATAATTGTTCACCGACAGTACGAACACGACGATTACTGAGATGGTCAATATCATCAACATCAGTCTTTGCATTAGACAGTTTAATAAGGTGTTTAATTATGCAAATGATATCTTCCTTAGTGAGTATTTTTACATTATTCGGGATATCCAGGTTTAGTTTTTTGTTGATCCTATATCTTCCGACATCTCCAAGATCGTAACGTTTATCTGAGAAAAACAACTTGTCGATAATTCCCCTGGCTGTTTCTTCATCAGGAGGCTCAGCATTACGCAACTGACGGTAAATATATTCAACAGCTTCCTTCTCCGAATTGGCTGTATCTTTTTGAAGGGTGTTGAAAATGATCGCGAAATCAGCAGTATTAATATCTTCCCTGTGAAGAAGAATATTCTTGACGCCAGCATCAATTATTATATCAATGTGTTGCTCTTCAAGTAATGTTTCTCTGTCAATGATCACTTCAGTACGTTCAATGGAAACTACCTCACCAGTGTCTTCATCAACGAAATCCTCTATCCAGGAACGAAGAACTTTTGCAGCAAGTTTACGTCCCAATACTCTTTTTAAACCTGCACGGCTGACTTTTATTTCTTCAGCAAGGTCGAAAATTCCGAGGATATCTTTATCACTTTCAAAACCAATGGCCCTTAACAATGTGGTTACAGGTAATTTTTTCTTTCTATCAATATATGCGTACATCACATTGTTAATATCAGTTGTGAATTCCATCCAGGATCCTTTAAAAGGAATGATCCTGGCGGAAAAAAGTTGTGATCCATTGGCATGCAAACTTGTCCCAAAGAACACACCAGGCGAGCGGTGTAATTGAGATACAACAACCCTTTCTGCCCCATTGATAATGAATGTACCTTTGGGTGTCATGTAAGGAATCATGCCCAGATAAACATCCTGAACAATGGTTTCAAAGTCCTCGTGTTCAGGATCGGTGCAATAAAGTTTTAGATTTGCTTTCAGGGGTACACTATATGTCAGCCCACGGGCAATACATTCAATTATTGAATATCTGGGTGGGTCGATATAATAATCCAGAAATTCAAGCACAAAATTATTTCTTGCATCCGTTATTGGAAAGTTCTCACTGAAAACTTTATATAATCCTTCATTGACACGATTTTCAGGATTTGTTTCCAGTTGGAAAAAATCTTTGAAGGACTTCAACTGAATATCAAGAAAATCAGGATATTCAGTTTGAATTTTCGCGGATGCGAAATTTATTCTTTCATTCTTTTTGGATGTCAAGGTTTAAAAGTTTTAAGTTAGCAGTTATATTATTTATTTCTGGTTTCCAAACACAAAACAGACTGTATATCAAAATAGTATCGAATATAGTCCTTATATGGAAAAGAACTAAAATACTACTTAACTTCAACTTCGGCACCAGCCTCTTCAAGCTGTTTTTTAAGCGCTTCAGCTTCATCTTTGGTAACGCCTTCTTTAATGGCCTTTGGTGATGAGTCTACCAATTCTTTAGATTCTTTAAGACCAAGACTGGTAAGTTCTTTTACTAATTTAACTACAGCTAATTTAGACTGGCCAGGTGAATTAATAATAACATCGAATGTAGTTTTTTCTATTCCTGCATCACCTTCTTCGGCAGCACCTGCTCCTGAAGCTGCAACTACTGCAGCAGCAGCTGGTTCAATACCGTATTCTTCTTTTAGGATGTTAGCTAATTCATTAACGTCCTTAACTGTTAAATTAACTAATTCTTCTGCGAGTTTTTTAATATCTGCCATTTTATTATTCTTTTTATTTATGTTTTGAATTCCTAAATGTTAAGAAAATATGATTATAAGCAATAATTTTTCTATTCTGATTTCTCAGAAAGGGTTTTGACAATACCAGAAATTGTATGGCCACTTGATTGTAATGCGCCGAGCACATTTTTCATTGGTGATTGTAAAAGTGTTATTATATCGGCAATGAGTTCATTTTTGGATTTTAAAGTTGATAGAAAATCAAGCTGGTCATCCCCAATATAAGTCATCTCCTCAATATAGGCTCCCTTTAATATTGGTTTGTCAGATTTATTTCTAAATTCTTTGATTAATTTGGCAGGAGCATTGGCAGCTTCGGCAAACATAATAGAAGTAGGGCCCTTTAAGATTTCAAATATGGATTCCAGGTTTTGGTCAGTTTTTTCCATTGCCTTCTTAAGCAAAGTGTTTTTTACAACAGTGAGCTTAACCTGCTGCCTTTGGCAAAATCTGCGTAGCTTTGTAGTTGATTCTGAATTGAGATCAGAAATATCAGCAATATAAAAATTGTTATTATTTGCCAATTGTTCTGCCAATGAATCAATAAGCTTGTTTTTTTCTTCTTTTCTCATGATTCCAAGTTTCTTTATGACAAAGAAATTATGTGGTTATCGATTTTGGTTCAATTCTTATACCAGGGCTCATAGTACTTGAAATGTAAATGCTTTTCATATAAGTACCTTTAGCTGCTGACGGTTTTATTTTGATTATGGTTTGCAAGAGTTCCTTCGCGTTTTCAATAATCTTTTCATTGTCAAAAGAAACTTTACCAATTGATGAATGTATTGTGCCATTTTTATCAACTTTAAAATCTATCTTACCTGTTTTGACATCTTTAACTGCTTTACCAACATCCATAGTAACTGTGCCAGTTTTGGGATTTGGCATTAAACCTCTTGGGCCAAGAATTTTGCCCAATGGCCCCACTTTTGGCATAATACTGGGCATTGTAATAACTATATCAATGTCAGTCCAGCCACCTTTGATTTTATTGATATATTCATCTAACCC
>JAUWGC010000186.1 GCA_030606625.1 Bacteroidales bacterium
CCTTATATCCGGCAGGTTTCCATCCCTCATGCGGGAACTTCATCCAAATTCCACCAATTATTACCATTGCAGCAAAAGCAATTCCATATGTAGTAAAAGTGGATGATAATCCCATATTATCAATTAAATGTCCCCACGAACCAGCTAATTTCACCCATAACATAGCACCAAAGCCAAATCCGGCAACTGCCAATCCGGTTATCATTCCTTTTTTATCCGGAAACCAGCGTATCCCAACGGCAATCGGAACTACATAAGCAAACCCGATTCCAGCGCCACCAATAAGACCAATCAAGATCAGTAATCCCCAGAAACTTGTGCCCCCGATTATTCCGGCAAGTAAATAACCTAAACCAAGAATAATACCACCAAGCCATGCCAGTTTCTGAGGGCCCCAAGTGGTCAGTCGCTTTCCGGCAAAAACCATGAAAACAGCAAATGAAACTAATCCAATAGCAAAAACCCACTGGGTTTCTTCTTTTGACCATCCGGCTTCTGTCAATGAAGGAGTAAAAACCGACCATGCATATATTGCTCCCAGAGCTAATTGAATTAAAATAGCTCCAATAACAACCAACCATCTGTTCATTACTTTTTTGTTTTCCATATTTTTATTTTTTGATTTCAACTTTTGCACCTGTGATGATTTCATCCACAACACCAGGGTCAAGTAATGTTGAAGTGTCTCCAAGATTTGTAGCATCTCCTTCACCAATTTTGCGCAAGATACGGCGCATGATCTTACCGGAACGTGTTTTTGGTAATCCACTGACGATCTGAATCATATCTGGTTTGGCAATGGGGCCGATAATCTTGTTTACGATATTTCTGATTTCCTGTTCAATGGTCTGGGCTTGTTCATCAGAAAGCACATCACAGGTAACATATGCATAAATGCCCTGGCCTTTGATCTCATGTGGATAGCCAACGACTGCTGATTCATTGACCTTGGCGTGCTGGTTAATGGCATCCTCGATCTCTGCTGTTCCTAAACGGTGACCGGATACATTAATTACGTCATCCACACGACCCATGATCCTGTAATATCCTTCTTCATCACGCTTGGCACCATCACCTGTGAAATACATACCTTTGTATGTGGAGAAGTAAGTCGAGTAGCAACGTTTATGGTCACCATAGGTGGTCCTGATCATACCAGGCCATGGGAATTTAATACATAAATTTCCTTCAACACTATTGCCTTCCAGAACATTTCCTTCATTATCAACAAGTACTGGTTGAACACCAGGTAATGGTAATGTTGCAAAGGACGGTTTTGTGGGTGTGATACCTGCAAGAGGTGTGATCAGGATACCGCCGGTTTCTGTTTGCCACCAGGTGTCTACAATCGGGCATTTTCCTTTTCCAACAATGTCGTGATACCACCTCCATGCTTCTTCATTAATAGGTTCGCCAACTGTACCTAATACTTTCAGAGAGCTAAGATCATGTTTGGTGACAAATTCATCGCCGTGTGGGATCAAAGCCCTGATTGCAGTCGGTGCAGTATAGAACTGGTTTACTTTTAGTTTATTGACAATTTCCCAGAAGCGGCCGGCATCAGGCCATGTGGGAACACCTTCAAACATAACTGAAGTAGCTCCGGCCAATAATGGTCCGTAAACAATATATGAGTGACCGGTGACCCAGCCAATATCTGCTGTACACCAGAAAATATCACCTTCATTATACTGGAAAACATTTTTAAATGAATATTCGGTAAAGAGCATATATCCTGCTATGGTGTGCAGAACCCCCTTTGGTTTTCCTGTTGAACCTGAAGTGTAAAGAATGAAAAGAGTATCTTCAGAATCCATTATTTCTGCCTTGTTATTTACGTCAACACCTTGAATGAAATCATGCCACCAGATGTCTCTTCCATCCTTAAAATCAATATTATCGCCTGTTCTCTTTAAAACAATGGTATGCTCCACAGAGGGGCAGGTTTGGAGTGCTTCGTCAACAATAGACTTTAATGGAATACTTTTGGAACCCCGATATGCACCGTCAGAAGTAATTACCAGGTTACATTCTGCGTCAATAATCCGGTCGGATAATGAATTTGCAGAGAATCCTGCAAATATAATAGAATGTATAGCGCCAATACGTGCACAAGCCAGCATTGCAACAGGTAATTCAGGAACCATTGGCAAATAAATAGCTACCCTGTCACCCTTTTTGATACCAAGTTTGAGTAATGCATTGGCAAACTGACACACTTTTTCATATAATTCGCCATAAGTCAGGTTGATAACTTCCTCTTTCGGATTGTTTGGCTCCCAAATCAAAGCAATCTGATCTTTTCTCTCCGGAAGATGTCTTTCAAAGATATTTTCAGTGATATTCAGCTTGCCATTTTTAAACCATTTTACATCAGGTGCATTAGGGCCTGTGAAAGTCCATTCAAGAACTTTGTCCCATTTTTTATGCCATTGATAGTCTTCTGCTATTTCCCCCCAAAAACCCTCAGGATCATTCACACTCTCCTGATATTTCTGGAAATACTCTGCAAAGTTTGAGATTTTTTTTGTCATAATTATTATAGTTTTGAATTCAATATTAATTGATTTATTTTCACATATTTTAAATACTAAAAGAACAAGTAAATGCCAAATAATAATCTGATATTGCCAATTTCTTTGGAGTTTTCAACTTCACCCAAATCATTTGTTTGTCCGTATGCTGCAACTGTGTATTCTATTTCAGGAGCGAATCTAAATCTTCCGGCATTATAAATAAATCTTGGTGATATACGGTAAACATAATCAATG
>JAUWGC010000097.1 GCA_030606625.1 Bacteroidales bacterium
CCAGCTATTGTATACGGGGATCCACATCAGATCCATTTCTTCAAGGACGATCCATAATGTCTTGATTGCCCTGTCCAGATATGAAGTATAAGCGATCTTGAAATCAAAGCCTTGCTCTTTCATTGTTTTTCCTGCATCGATCGCTTCTTCAACACCCTTCTCTGATAAGCCGACATTAGTCCAGCCAGTGAAACGATTCTCTTTGTTCCAGACACTTTCACCATGTCTCAGTAATACTAATTTGTACATAGTAATGATTTTTTCAAATGATAAACAAAATTAAAGAAATAATAATTCATGTGCTTTTTTTATTTTTCATAATTTAGCCTGAATTATTCATGAAGAAGATAAAAGACAAAAGTAAAAAGATAAAAATCAAGTGTTTACATAAAATTTGTTTTTAAGACTTTTAAATTAGTGGTCAAATTATTGTTTGTTTATTAACTTTATATAACTTTTGTCTTTAGCCTTTTATCTTTTATCTTTTTGATTAATTTATAAATTAATCAAGTTAAATACTAAAAGAACAAGTAAACGCCAAATAATAATCTGATGTTGCCAATTTCTTTAGAGTTTTCAACCTCACCCAAATCATTTGTTTGTCCGTATGCTGCAACTGTGTATTCTATTTCAGGTGCGAATCTGAATCTCCCGGCATTATAAATGAATCTTGGTGATATACGGTAAACATAATCAATGTCAGATCCCCTGCTGTAATATGGGCCGGCCAGTTTATCAATTGCACCGAGATTTTTTGTATAACCGGCAAACAAGCCTACCTGCCATTTTTTACCATTTGAATGTATATCGGTCCAGGCTGCTATTGTGTTAATGACCGAATAATCCATGTAATTTTTATATCGATTGGTAATAGCCCTTACGGCATAACCTCCGAGCATAACCCAGTTATAAACATCCTGTCCATAAGTACCTGATAGTTTAACAGTTAATACCGGAATTTTAACCTTAAAATATATCGTGCCGGCAAAGCTGGAAATAGTTTCATTAGTTTTATATGAACTGTCGGTTTCTGAACGGGGGGTCAATATTTTATAATTTCCGGTGATACCTGCAAGAAATTCTTTATCGGTTTGTTCATTTTTATTATGATATTCCAGTCTTAAGTTAAAAGCAGGAACAGCGGAATTTCTTAAATATTCTGTACCTGGGCCATAAGGGCCATTGCTGAAAAAATCCCTTTGGGCAAGAGCGGTCAATATTATATTAACTTTACCGACACTTTGTTTTATCCTGACCTGAGGATTTCTGGAGAAGGGGAGGAATGGTGCACCGGTGTTAAATGAAACCACATATGGAAAACATGATGTAATAAAAGCAGGGTGCCAGTATTGCCCAACAAGTAATTCAGTTGTTGGCCATTTTAGTTTTACGAATGCATGACGTAACCTGAAGCTATTTATATTGCTGTTGGAACTTCCGAAAAACGATCCTTCTATGACTCCTGATGTTTTTGCTCCCAAGGCGTCTGGCCCGGTAATGCTACCCTTGAGCCTTGTCTGAACTGATAGAATATTGAAGCTGGGTTTGGCATTGATATCCTCCCCATTTGGGTCTAACAACTCGTTTTTGGGATACAGCATGAAATGACCATCACGAATATCAACTGTTTGCCTGGAGTCCCAAAATATATCTGTTTTTACAAATCCCGAGAATTTGATTCCGAATTTGTTTTTATCCTGTGCCTGAATGATTACCGGAAAGATAAGCAACAGATAAAGAACCAGGTGGTTATTTTTCATTTTTATCTAATTTGGGCCTATTGTTAATTAATTAACAATTAGTTTTTTAGGCTGCCAAAATTACAACATTTTTTTTAATAGCAAAATTTCAACTATTATTTATAACCACTCCAACTTATAACAGATATCCGGTATCTGGCATTCGGTATCCTTCATTCTCACATAGCTGCCATCATTTTATCAGTGATCTCAAGGTTGTGAAACACATTCTGCACATCATCATCATCTTCGAAAACCTCCATGATTTTTAGAATTTTGCTGGCCTCCTCATCATTCAGTGTAACAGTTTCCTTTGGTATTCGTTGCAGCTCGGCATTTTCGGGTTCAACGCTCATTTCTTCAAGTTTTTTCATCATGGTTCCAAAGTCTTCCATCGAGGTGGTAAGTGTAAAAAAATCATCATCCAGTATGATGTCTTCGGCTCCGGCATCAATTATCCCGAGTTCAAATTCTTCTTCATTTAAATCTCCTTTTGGAATAGTGAATATTCCTTTTCTGTCGAAAAGAAAACTAAGTGAACCCTTGGTTCCGAGGTTTCCGTTGTATTTGTTAAAGATTGACCTGATATTGCTGACTGTTCTTTGAATATTATCCGTAGTACATTCTATATAGGTAGCAATGCCATGAGCCAGGTAACCTTCATAAGTTGTTTCAATAAAACTGGCAGCATTTTTATCCTTGCCTTTATTTATTGCTCTGGTGATATTGTCTTTTGGCAGGCTTGCACCCCTAGCATTAGCGATGGCCAACCTGAGTCTTGGGTTGGCTTCAGGATCAGGACCACCCTTCTTCACAGCCATTTGGATTTCTTTTATGATCTTGGAAAAAATTTTCGACCGCTTGGCATCCTGTGCACTTTTCCTGCGCTTAATGGTGGACCATTTGCTATGACCTGACATGGTTAAAGTGTTTTAAATTAATCAGATACAATAAAAATGTAAAAGTAATAAATTTTAGGATTATTAAGAAGAATTAAAGTTACCAGCCACACAATGATATTCCAACTGCAAAAGGATACAGTTCAGGGCCTTTGTCTTGCCTGAACAGCGTTATAATGGAATAGTTGGCAAACAGGTTTATAAAGCCCCAGCCAATGCGGAAGGTAGCATCTACCTTGAATGGGTTGAGGTGAAAATCATCAGGATCTTTTGCTATTGATTGATCAGAGGATTTTAATTTCCATTCATCCACATATTGGCTGGTGTTGGGGTCGTATTTTGTCAGGTAATATTCTTTGTTTTGCTCATCAAAGTACTTTTTTGTATGAGAAGAAAACCTGACTCCCAATATGACACCCCCTGCAATATGAAAGCTATTCTTTTTACAGAATTGATTGGTTTGCCATTCAAAAATAATCGGAAGGCTGAAATAGTTCACTACCAGTTTTGATTTTCGAACCTGGACGCCACGGTCAAGATAACCTACAAGAACTGATGAATCAGATACCAGTGTGGTAGAGTGCAGGAAACGGTAATTGTGTGATTCAATACCCAATCCTGTTACAATGCCGAATTTTTTATTCCGGCTGATTGTAAAATTTTGTTCCAGAAGGTTGAAATATACACCGATTGACTTTTCCATCCGCAGATCCATGTATTCGAATTCTTTTGGAAAAATCATGTTAAAGTCCGGAGTCAAGTAACCATTGATACCCAATTCAAATCCACCCCAGTGACCATTGAATCTTTTTTTGGCAGACTTTCTGAAATCAACATTCCCGTTTTCATCAACGGTTATGATATGTTTGCCGATTGTAATTATAGTTGAATCATTTTCAATGACCTCAATGTTAAGTCCCCCAACTTTCACCTTGGTTGTATCCCCTGCAGATATAACTCCGGCACCGCTTGCATTGGCATAGGTGTCTTCCGTATTAAGTTCGGAAGCATCGATCTTACCGGCACCGCTGGCATCAGCATGATGTTCTCTGGCATTTCCGCTTATTATAATATCAGCAGCGCCCGATACATTTGTGTATAACTTGTCTGCCTCAACCTCCAGCTTTATCCTGGAAGCCCCGCTGGCTATTATTTTTAAACTTGCGGATTTAAAGATATTCTGACCTTTGATTTCAGCAGTTCCGCTGATTTCTATCCGGTCTAGCTTTTTGACGGTTATGTATACATTTAGTTTGTTGGGATTTATAATGGATTTTGAAGAAATATGTAATATTTCGTTCTCAACCTTTGTTATAACCTTGTCCTGGTATTTTTCTTCAGTTTCTATTTCAACACTTTGTTCTTCACCTTGCTGAAGATATATATCGAAAATACCCCCGGCGTCAATTTCTTGAAATTCAGGGAGTTGCCGCATTTGTTTTATTACCTCTTTCCCGCTTTGTGCAGAAATAAAAGAACTAATAAATAAAAAAATTCCCATTAAGATAGCATAAAGGTAAACATGTTTGTTTTTTTTCATGATTATTGAATTAAGTGATTACAGAGAAATTTCATCCATAGGACGGATGATAAGTCTGAAATGTTACAGGGATCAAGATATAAGCAAGCCTCAATCATGGCTTGGTGCGAAACAATACTTCATCATTGTTCACCAGCTTCACCGAGGTGGTTTTCCCATGGGCATCCATATTTCTGACGAGGGTAAAATCATTGTCGGTCAGCATATTGTAACCGTTAATGCCTGCTTCGGCCAGCGACCAAATATTGAACTTTGCAGAAGCAAGTTTATCAATTTCATTTATGCCTGGTTTTAGCTTTCCTTTGATCTTTCCAAATAAGTTATTAAAGATTCGGCCAATTGCTGACTTTCTTTGCCTGGTTTTCTTTTCGGCAAGAAGAGGTTCATCTGTATATAATTTCCTGAAATACTCATTTGTAGATTCAAACCTGAATGCAATGTGGTCAAAGGCTGTTTTATTTTCAACGGATATCTTGCCTTTAAAGTAACGTTTCTCCATTATATTAACAGGCTTTCCGTGCTCCATTGGTAAAGGTTCCATTTTAACCTGAAAATCAGCCTGTTCCTGAACAGGCATTAATAATTTAGCATCTGTTATTGTTTTCAATTCATTAACGGACAACGATTCCATGATGTATGGTGTTGATCTGGCCTCAAGGTGCATATCAGATGAAGAATGTTTTTTTATAAACAGCATGTATATGCTGAAAAATATTAGAAATAAGGCAGCCACCGAATTAATCAGGTAATAAGAACGTAAACTTACCACCTTTCTTTCTTTCTTTTTAAGTGAGTTCTTCTTTTCAAGGTCACCTTCAATTTTCGCTATAAAGAGATCTTCATAATTACCAGCATGAATGTTGCCAATTGATTTAATGTCTGGTTTTTTCAGTTTGCTTTTTTCTTCACAATGGATGGAATCATCAACAGGGATTTGAATATTGTCGAAGTATTCAAATTCCTCTTTTAGATCGGGATTTTGATCTAAAAAACACATTAATTGGGTTTTCCGGTCAGGGGTCAGCCGGTTTTCCAGGTAGTCAAGAAAATAGATTTCGTAGTTATTTCGGTTAATATTCATCTTATAACACTTTATCCATGCTTACAATATAGTTTTTCAAAGTAATCCTGCCTCTGTAAATATATACTTTGACCTGTGATTCATTCAATCCTGTGATATCTCCAATCTCCTTATAGGAATATCCTTCATAATCTCTTAAGAGGATGACTGCACGTTGAACATCAGGCAACATTTTCAAAGCTGCATCGAGGATATCTTTTAAGTCCGAATATCCATTTTCGCTGGTCAGATCTGATTGCCGGGCCAGATCATATCTGAAATTGTGTTTGTCTTTTCTAATGTAATCTATCATTGTATGGTAAGCCGTTGTGAAAAGATAAGACTTGCCTTTATTTATGGATACGTTTGAAATATGGTTCCATAATTTTTCGAAGGTATCCTGTACAATATCCATCGAAGTATCTTTGTCTCTGATATTTTTCAGGACAAAACGATATATGCCATCAGCATGCTTATCTACACAGCTGTTGTATTCTCCCGGTGTCATTCAAATGATATGGATATCCAATGTTAAACCTATGACGGATTACCTTATCACAAAGTTACAATGAAATATTGTAATTCAGTTGGCAGTTGGCAAATATTAAAATTGATAAATAATAATAAAATATCGAAAAACATACTATCTTTGTATTAGTAAATAACTTTGGAGTGACAAAAGGATGAAGGTCAATTTGAAACAAGATGATAGAAAATTAGAACTCATATTAAGAAATATGAGTGACGTAATATGGATTATCGGGTTTGATGATCATGACTCCTATGTAACACATTCCATTTTTAGTTTCACCGGGTATGAACCACAAGAATTCCTGAAATTTTCCTTTGAGAATATCCTGACAAAGGATTCTGTTGTTAAAGCAGACCAATTATTTGAGCATTATCTTGATATTTGTCGCACTTTAATAAATACTGAAGAATTCCTGAAATATTCCAGGCAACTTGAACTTGAATTTATCTGCAAGGACCACTCACATAAATGGGCAGAAGTAAAAGCTAATCTTTATAAAGATGCAGATGGCAGGATCAATGGAATTCATTTAGTACTCAGGGATATTACAGACAGGAAACGTTTTGAGGAAAATACCGTAAAAATGTTAAATAAGGAAAAGGAACTGAATAAATTTAAAACACAAGTTATTTCTACAATCTCTCATGAATTCAGGACCCCGATCTCGATCATTTATTCGAATTTGCAATTGTTGAAAAAATTTAGTTATAAGATTGATGAAGAGATCCAGAAAGATGCTTTTGAATTAACAACGATCGCTATTCAGTCCTTATCAAAGACACTGGATAATCTGACACTTTTAAACCAGTCAAACAAAGGTGTTCTGAATTATTCTCCGGTGGAATTTAATCTTTTGGCCGAATGCAGAAAGATAACCAATGAGATTTGTTCGATTAATCACTATGAGGGAAGAATAATCAAGAACTTTGAATTTCCGGATATAGTGGTTAGGATGGATAAAACATTATTAAACCATATGTTGTCAAATTTACTTGTGAACGCATTGAAATTTTCTCCCGATGATACAAAGATTGAATTCTCACTGAATGAACTGGAAGGTGAGAAAGCACAGTTTATTATTAAAGATAAAGGAATAGGTATACCTGAAGAAGAATTACAGCTTATTTTTGAATCTTTTTACAGAGGCTCTAATTCAAAGAATGTCAAAGGTACCGGGCTGGGACTTTCAATTGTAAAGAGATGTGTGGACCTTCAGAAAGGATCAATGGATATTAAAAGTGAACTTGAGAATGGAACAGAAGCTATTGTAATCCTACCATATGAACGAAACCAATAATAAAAGGGCTATACTGATCATTGAAGATGATGTGCCACTGGCAAGATCTATCAGTAACCTGCTGAAAACCCAGCAAATTTATGATCCTTACATTGCTGAAAATGGTTCTATCGGAATTCAGAAAGCATTTGAACTGATACCTGATTTGATCCTGTGCGATATTGGCATGTGTGATATTGATGGTTATCAGGTTTTTAAAATATTAAAGGAAAGCTCAATCACTTCAATGATTCCTTTTATTTTCCTTACAGGTAAATCAGAACTTGATGAAATACGGCTTGGCCTGCAATTGGGGGCCGATGATTATATTGTTAAACCTTTCCAGAATGACGAGTTGCTGATATCCATAAAGACAAGGCTTGCCAAATATGATCAGTTTGTCAATCTCAGCAAGCAAAATTTCCAGGCACTTGTCAATATTTCACCAAATGCTATTTTTATTCTTAATGAAAGAGGATTTCTTGAGATCAGCCCAAGTTTTTCAGAAACACTTGGATATTCCAGGAATGAAATAGAGGGAAAAACGTTATCGGATATTATCACAGAAGCAGACCGGTCAAGGATCACCAATGAACTGACAAAGTGTTTCAAGGGAATTGAGGGTGCTGTTACCACCAATGCCAAAATATTGAAGAAAAATAATGACGTAATTGATGTTAGTATTTTTCTCCAGAAAGGAACGACTATAAAAGGCAAGCCAAATATTATTGGTGTAATGAAGGAAAAAACTCAGGCAATAAGCAGTAGTGGCGCGGCTCTCAATGAAGAGGAAGTCAGAAATGAATTATATAAGATTGCAGAATATATTTCCGAAAATCAAAATGATGTTTCCGCTGAGTTAGTCAATCAATTGAAAACTGTTTATCATTCTTACAGCCAAGCCAGCCGGCAGAGCGATCAGAACCAAATAGGTCTTTCCAAAAGGGAAAAAGAAGTGTTATTGCTTTCTTGTGAAGGACTCCCGATAAAACAAATTGCTGATCAGTTATTTATTTCTGACAGAACCGTTGAAAAACACCGGGCAAACCTGATGGTAAAAACGGGATCAAGAAATATTGTAGAAGTGATTATATATGCTATTAAAAATAACATCATTGAAATATAATCAGTGACCAGTGACCAGTGACCAGTGACCAGTGACCAGTGACCAGTGATCAGTGACCAGTGATCAGTAGCGAACCTACAACCTACAATTACTAAGACATCTTCCTGGCTTAACCACACAACACATTCGTAAATTTAGTAAAAATACCTATTGATTTCTTCATGATTAATAGTTTACTTTGTATACCTGTGACCGATTTAACATTTACTATGTTTGCTAAAAGATGCTAAATTTGTTGAAAGATACAGATCAACCCAAAACTTATAAATTATGCCCAAATCTAACGTTAATCGGAGAAAGACGATCTTAATAGTGGAAGATGACCGAGGCCTTATTAAAACACTCTATAATCTGCTGATTATTGAGGGTTATGAGGTCATCACAGCCGAAGACGGGGAAAGTGGGATCAGGAAAGCCTTTGAGTATATGCCTGATATCATTCTCAGTGATATTGTACTTTCACGTATCAGTGGATATGATATTCTGAGAATTCTAAAAGCCAATTCCAAAACAGCATCTATACCGTTTATTTTCCTGACAGGCAAAGTGAAGGAAAAAGATAAGAAATATGCCCTTGAACTTGGTGCTGATGAATATCTGGAAAAACCCTTTGAATATGATTACCTTCTGGAGACGAT
>JAUWGC010000143.1 GCA_030606625.1 Bacteroidales bacterium
AGTTTTTTAATAGTTTGCCTGTTGGTGATCTTTACCCCTGCAACCAGTGTGTCATCGATATTTACGATCCTGTCACCGGCCATGATACCGACCTTTTCAGAGGGTCCGCCGGGAATAGTATGAATAACCATGATGGTATCCTTCTCAATGCGGAATTGAACACCAATACCTTCAAAATTTCCCATTAATTGTTCATTGACTTCATCAAACTTACTGGAGGGTATATATTGTGAATGCGGGTCCATATTCCTGAGTATTCCAATAATAGCATCTTGAGTCAGTTGATGCCGTGTGACCGAATCCACATATTCCTGTTCAATATAGTTGATGATATCGTTGATCTTGTCGTATTTTTTGGTCTTAAAGGGTAATAACTTGTTATTGTATATTGAAATGGGTGCAAGCTTAAATCCAATATAAATTCCAGCAATCAGAACAATTGCAAGTATGACAGGTAAATAAATACCTGGATTCCTAATAGTCATCTTCATCCAAATCAAATTTTAAAATTGATAAAAAATTGCATCATCCTGCCCGCAAATATAATATGATTAACAAGGAAATATTTGTTGACACAGGCTTTTAACGGACAAGGCAAAGTTAGGAAATATATAAATCCTTTTTCGGGAATTCATGTATTCTTTTATAGATTTATTGCAGGAAGATAATTGAAAAATAACTTGCTATTGTGAAGATCTGTCATTTTTTTTCAAACTCATGAGCATTTGCCATAACGGTATTCGTTTAAATATTCCAGGTCTTTCAAGTTGTCTATATTAGGTAGTGAATTTATGGTACCGTATGTAATGTTTTGAGAAGCAAGGTCATTAACTGTTTGTTCTAATACCTTATTAGTTCCCCAATGTTTATTCAGGAAAACAGATTCAATCAATTTCGTCATACCAATAAGATAATATCCGCCATCAAGTGCAGGTCCGATTACCACATCTTGTTGATCGATAACCTGAAAAGCTCGCATCAGGGTGTTTGGATTAAGTCCCCATACATCTCCCCCCACAAGTACTACTCTGCGATATCCCTTGTCGAATGAGAGCTTTAAGCAATTTTTCATTCTCTCCCTGATCTCAACGCCTTCCTGGACATATTTCTGGTATTCAGTGTTATCCCAGATATCATACATATCAATGAAATCGGAGTAAAATACTGCTTTCGGAATTTTCAACTGGTCACAAATATCTTTTGTTTTTTTTAGGAGAATTTTGTAAAGCCTGAGAGCTTCAATATCACCTATTTCACTGGCTATTCGATATTTTACGTTTCCAAGGATTGGGTTTTTAATAAAGATGATAAGCAAGTTCGAGTTCATAATTAGTTCAATTTATAGAATTAATTAAAAAAGATATTGGAAGTAAAAAATCATAATCTTATACGGTGAAAATGGGAAAGCGTTTTCCCATAATGTTAATTACTATTCAAAGATAAAACTCAAGATTTAAGAAATAATGGCAATAAAAATTGGTAGTCAATAACCAATAACCAACAAGTTATCAGCCGCAAATCGCAAAATTTAAATCATAGTAATTTAAGTTAAAATTTAGTGAAATCATGATTTAAAATTGCATTTTTCCCTGAATAAATTACGTGTTATTTTGTATATTAAATAGGGTTACCTTTTAGCAACATAAAGTATATGTATACGTAGACAATTTAAAATGCGGGATAATTACCTGTAATTTAATATTCTTAGCGAGCTTATTATTCTCTTCACGATAGACCCAAAGAAACTTATAAGGTTACAACAGTTGAATGGATAAATTCATTTTACAAATATTTATTCATAGCAAGAACATAAAATAATCTAATGAAAGACCAAATTTAACTGTTAAAGCTTATGAAAAACCTTATACCCAAGAACAAGATTATCATAGCTATAATCATTGCCTTTGCATTGTTATTTAGTCAAAGCAAGCATATATTAGCTCAGGCCTGCCCAGTACAGGCTGATTTTTCAGCCCAGGTTTCCTGTACCAATGTTGGAGAGGTGCAATTTACTAATCTATCGACTACTCTTCCCGGAGGGATGATAGATTATTATTTATGGGATTTTGGTGACGGAGATACTTCTTCGGCTGTAAATCCAATACATACTTATAGTAGCACAGGATTCTTTTCTGTATCATTAACAGCATATGATACTTCAGGTTGTACGAATGAATACATTGAATCAATACCTGTATTTGGCCCTCCAACCGCCAGCTTTACTTTTACTCCTGATAATCAATGTGCAAGTGACCCTGTCAAATTCGACGCCAGTGGTTCTACAGGAGCAGGACTGAATTATACTTGGGATTTTGGTGATGGCACAGTAATTACAACAACCACATCAGACATTTCACATGTATTCAATGCCTGGAACAATGCTACCTGTGATACGTACCAGTCTTTTGTGGTATTATTAACTGTAACAGATTATAATGGATGCACAAACAGTGTTTCTCACGTTGTTACACCTATGCGTAAACCACAACCAATATTATACGATGTTTCCGGCTACAATTTTACTAATTGTCATAATGAACCCGATCCGGACAATCCTTATGACACCCTTATTGTTGATAATCAGACCCCTAATATGCAATGTGTTGACAGTATGACTATTGTTTGGGGAGATGGAGCTGTATCTACAGGGTTACAGGCTGGTGATTTTCCAATTACACATATCTATGATTCTCTCGGTGTTTATTATCTTGTCTTCACTGCTTATGGCACAAATGGTTGTGCTGCTGATGTCCAGTACATTGTTGCCAATCAGACCAATCCCAATGTTGGATTAAGTGCACTTGGCCCTAACTCAGGCTGTGTTCCTTTTACGATGATGATGAGGCTGGAAAATTACCATATGAATAGTCCGGGTACAACTTACACATGGGACTTTGGGGATGGTTCTCCAGAGGTAACCTGGAGTTACATGCAACCATTTATAAATGACACCATTACGCATATATATTACAATTCACATTGTGAATATGGCAAGGATTTTTTCACTGTTGAGGTTATTGCGGAGAATGAATGCGAGACAGCAAAAATGGAATATCCGAATGTCAGAGTATATGTGGCGCCGGAAGCAGATTTTGAAGTAGACTCTGCAACTTGTGTAAATGAACCGGTACACTTTATTAATACTTCACAGCATGGGTATGGGGGAGATTGTGATTCAACTACTTTTTATACCTGGGATTTTGGAGATGGAAGCCCTCTTTCGAATGCCGAAAGCCCCACGCATATCTATACAACACCTGGCGTGTATAATGTTACCTTAACTGCCTGTAATATCAAATGTGGTTGTACTGATACAACAAAACAAATCCTCATTACCGGAGTTCATGCAGATTTCGATTTTACAATCCCTTGTTTTGGAGACACCAGTTACTTCTTTGATTTATCCTATGCATATGATGATTCTACCTATACACCGGATCCGTCAATACAGATTATTAACTGGGAATGGGATTTCGGTGATGGGACAACGGTTTCAGGAGTTCAAAATCCGGCTCATGTCTATGCTACTCCGGATACCTTCTATGTAACCTTAACAGTCACCAGTGAATATGGTTGTGACAGTTCGATCACCAAAATGGTGTATGTGATTTTTATAGATATCGATCAGGTTAATTCTACGGATATAACATGTAATGGCTATAAAGATGGCACTATAACTGTATTAGCATCAGGTGGTGTGGACACATTATTTTACACCTTAATGCCCAATAACATTACAAATAAAACAGGCTTTTTCAATAACCTTGGCCCTGGCCCTTATTTTTTATGGGTTTATGATACGATGTGTTCGGTTAGAACAGATACAATTTGGATCAATGAACCGGATGCAATAGAAATAGATTCTCTGCAGGTTAAACATATCACATGCCATGATGACAAAGATGGCGAGATCAGGGTTTTTGCCCATGGTGGTACAGGTTTGATTTTCCATTTATACCCAGATTCCTTGACCAGTACACCAACTACCAATATTACAGGACTATTTCAGAATCTTGTTGGAGGACAATATTATGTAATAGTATCAGATTCAAATGATTGTCCTCCGGATACTAATGGCCCTGTTTTGATCATTAATCCCCCTGAAATGTTCGTAGACTCAGTGCTTTCTACAAATAATTCATGTTTTGGGAATGATGAGGGATCAATTACGGTTTTTGCTTCCGGTGGCATTCTTCCTTATTCCTTCTTATTAATACCGGACTCAATTTACAATATAACGGGTGTATTCAATAACCTTACAAATGGCACTTATACAGTTGATATTATCGACAGCCACAATTGTGTCATCAGTACTTTACCTGTTGATATTACGTCACCTCCGGAAATTGTGTTTGACACTCTGCATACTGATATTACTTGTTTTGGCGATAATGATGGTACGATAACCATATTTGATGTGGTTGGGGGAGCGGTACCAGGAAGTTATGAATTCTCGATCGACGATGGCCTGACTTATCATCCTTTTGGATTATTTACGAATCTTGGCCCGGGGATTTATCTGCTAAAGGTCAGAGATAGCCTGAAATGTGAGTCAGATAGTGTTCCGATTCAAATTAAAGAACCTCCCTTATTGGATATAGTTAGCTTTAACACAGTGCCACCTACTTGTTATGGATGCACAGATGGACAGATCACTGCAAATGTGAACGGGGGAACTCCGGCATATAGCCATAGCTGGTCTAATGGGATGACCGGCAATCCGATCACGGTTGGGGCAGGGACATATACCGATACGGTTACTGACATCAATGGTTGTGTGACATTTGAAACGGTCATTTTAGGTGAACCTGATTCCCTGATCGTTCAAATGTCTGCTTATGATGTTAACTGTCATGGTTATTCAACTGGTTGGGCCGCAGCAACTGTTACCGGAGGTACGCCTCAATATTTATACCTTTGGACAAAAGTACCTGATACAACTATTATTGGTGTTATAGATACTATAATTAACCTGAGAGCTGGCTTATATGCCATAACGGTATTAGATGTTTTTAACAACTTTGTTCAGGATACCATTGAGATATTTGAGCCTGATTCAGCCATTGCTTTGATATTTGAAT
>JAUWGC010000101.1 GCA_030606625.1 Bacteroidales bacterium
CCAACTGCAGTTTGATCAATATCTACGGTGGCATATACATCATATACAGCCCTGTCAGTAAAGTCGTCAATGCACGGAAACCAGGCTTTGCCAAGGTTATGGGGAATTTCACTGATACCTACTCCCAGATTGAAGGCATAAAAACCAGAGAAATGGAATCCACCCCAGCTTTCATGGAATGGCTGCCCCTGATAAGAAATGGAAACCAGGACGGTATCATTAGCATTTAAAGAAAACGGAATACTTATTATTTCATTGTCATGCGTATAGTTTGTGGTTTGTGTGCCATTGACCCATACCGTATCAATAGTTAATTCGATAAGTTGCAAAAGTATTTCAGAAACATTATCAAATTTGGATACCAGTTTCACCTGAGTGTTAGCTTCAATTGTTTTGGCACTCATATCTATATTCCTGATATGAATTTCATAGTGCAGAGCATGCAGGGTATCACCAATTGAATTGAAATGCAACTCATTGGCAGACAGGTCTTTTTTAAATGATCCTAAGCATAAAATAAATGCCAGGAATAATACAGTGTTTTTTGCGGGTCTTTTCATGATTATTGATTTTATATAAGTGATGTAAATATAATATTTTTATTTACTCCATTAAAAGTACTGCCAATTTTGAAAAAATCAACCAACTAGTTACCAGAGTAAATATTTTGCTAATTTTGCTCCCTCGATATAATATCATAGAGAAAAATATTATTGTTCATTACCGAACAACAATAGTAACAAAATGAACACTTTTACTGGCCTCAGATTCACAATAGTCTTTCTGTTTATTGATAATCAGCAACATACAAAAGTGGCATATTTTTAGCAAGGTCAGTAATACAAATTAATAATAAAATTTAATACCATGAGAAATATCAAATCAATTTGGAACATGGGTAAGTTGAAGCTTTATTTTATTGGTGTCATAGTTGTTATTATCACTATAAATGCCGAAGGTCAGAATACGTGGTCCCTGGAAAACTGCATCAATTATGCGCTTGATAACAACATTCAGATAAAGCAAAGTGAATTGGCTTCGGAAAACTATGAAATAGATCTGTTACAGAGCAAATTGGATTTATTACCTACATTGAATGGATCCGCTTCACGTTATTTTGGCTGGGGAAGGTCATTGGACCAGGCAAGCAATGAATATACGACGAATAATACAACACAGGATTATTTTTCAGTTTCTTCAGGGCTGATGTTGTTTAACGGACTTCAAAAATACAATACGATCAAGCGCGCACGATTTGAATATCTTGCCAGTAAGTACGATTCAGATAAGATGCGGGATGATATTTCTTTAATGATCGCAGGTGCCTATTTACAAATTTTGTTTAGCCTGGAGTTGGTCAAAACAACTGAAAACCAGGTGGAAATTACCACGCAACAAATAGCAAGGACAAAAAAACTCGTTGAAGCCGGCACTCTTGCCAGGGGTGATTTGCTCGACATCCAGTCACAAGGCGCCATGGAGGAGGTAAACCTGATAAATGCTCAAAACCAGATAAACCTTGCCAATCTTGATCTTCTACAATTGCTGGATATGAGTTCATCCGAAAGATTTGATATTGAGAAGCCGGATATTCAGATATCAGAAACACCTAAATTACTGCCTTCAGAACAGATCTATAAATATGCTATCCTGAATTTACCTGAAGTTAAAAGTGCTGAATACCGTTTTGAAAGTGCCAATAAATCCCTGGCTATAGCAAGAGGTTCAAGAAGTCCAAATATAAGATTATCAGGTTCGTGGGGAACGAGCTATTCGGACCAGATCAAGGACTGGGAATATTCTATTGATCCAATCACTGGAAAAATAGACGTGGAAGACCTTGGTATAACTTCTTTTCCTGACCAGATCAGAAATAACGAAAACAAAACTTTAGCAGTTAGCTTGAGTGTGCCAATTTATAATGGCTTCCAGGTCTCTTCCTATATCAATAAATCAAAGCTGGCTTCACTAAATGCTGAATATGACCTGGATTTAACCCGGAATACGGTCAGAAAGAATGTAGAAACATCATATACCGATGCATTGGCAGCCTACAAAACTTACCAGGCAAATTTGAAGTCTCTTGAATCTTTCAGGGAAGCTTTTAAATATATGGAACAAAAGTTTGATGTTGGCCTGGTAAATTCACTGGATTATAATGTTGCTAAAACACAATTGACCAAGGCTGAATCTGACCTGTTATCTGCTAAATATGATTACGTTTTTAAGACATTAGTCCTTGATTTTTATATGGGGCAGCCAATTTCTTTGAATGAATTTCATGATTAGAAATAGAATAATCCGTAATTCTTATAAAAATCAATAAACCCTTTGCATAAGGGGGTTTACTTTTATTGCATGAATAGATAAAATACTTAATTTTACCAAAAATAAACCGTCAGAGATCAATTAATACAGGTATAAATAAATCCGGTTTTCAGATTACCGTTTAAATAAATTCTCAATGAAAAAGAAATCAAAAAAGAAAAAATGGTTTTACATCGGAGGAATAGCATTGGTCATTATCCTCATTATCCTGGCAGTCAGCAAAAAGAAAGGATCGCAGGGTGTTAAAGTCGTCACTGAAAAGGTTGAAACAAGAACCATAACGGAATCGGTATCTGCCAATGGTAAGATACAACCTGCAGTTGATGTGAAGATCAGTCCTTACATATCAGGCGAGGTGGTTGAAATGTATGTTAAAGAAGGTGATGAGGTTAAAAAAGGAGACTTATTGGCTAAGATCGACCCTGAGATTTATATCTCCGGCTATGAAAGGATTGAAGCTAATCTTAGTTCACAAAAAGCCAATCTTGCTAACTCCAAAGCCAGGCTGGCACAGGCAGAGGCACAATTCATCAACGCGAAACTCTCATTTGAACGAAATAAAAAATTATGGAAAGAAAAGGTCATTTCCGAAGCTGATTTTGATGCGGCTAAGTCAGGCTTTGAAGTAACCAAAGCAGAAGTTGAAGCTGCCAATCAAAGTGTAATAAGTGCCGGGTATGCAGTTAAAAGTGCTGAAGCTTCTCTTAAGGAAGCCAGGGAAAACCTTACCAGAACAACCATTTCAGCACCTAATGATGGAACGATTTCCCGCCTGAACATTGAGAAAGGAGAAAGGGTAACCGGTGCTTCCCAGTTTTCCAGTGGAACAGAAATCATGAGGATTGCAAACCTGAATTCAATGGAAGCCAACGTAGAAGTTAATGAAAATGATATTGTCCGTGTTTCACTTGGTGATACATGTGATATTGAAGTTGATGCTTATCTGAATAAAAAATTCATTGGTGTGGTTACTGAGATTGCCACATCTGCTAATGTTACCGGTGTTTCTGCTGATCAGGTAACAAATTTTGATGTTACGATCCGTGTATTGTCAGAATCTTATGCAGATTTAATTCCTGAGGAAAATCCCGGTTATTCTCCGCTGAGACCCGGGATGTCAGCAACCGTGGAGATCCAGACAGAAACGGCCAATAATATTCTTACAGTACCTATACAGGCTGTAACTACACGTTCGGCTGATACGACTGAAACTACACAAAATGAAAGAGAAAATGAAGAAGGAAAAGATGAGCAAAAAGACGAAGATGAAGAACTGCAAGAGGTGGTTTTCCTTTATGAAGATGGTATTGCTAAAATGCAGAAAGTAGAAACGGGAATTCAGGACAATACCTATATTGCGATTAAAGAGGGATTAGAAGAAGATATGGAAATCATTACAGGGCCTTACAGAGCCGTATCTAAAAAACTGAAGGATGGGGATGAAGTGAAGAAGGTGGATAAGAAAAATCTGTACGAGAAAAAAGAATAAATCTCACATGTGAAATTTTCAATGTATTTCCGGAGACGTCTCATGGGCGTCTCTGATTTTTTACTACCATGGCTGTGATATTATTTATAGAAACAGCAACACCTGTATGCTCGGTTGCTTTGTCAGAAGATGGACAATTGCTGGCTATTAAAGAGAGCAACGAACAAAATATTCATTCTTCCGTTATTACAGTATTCATTGAACAGGCTGCCCGGGAAGCTGGTATTAAACTTACGGAATTAGATGCTGTAGCTGTGAGTATGGGACCCGGTTCTTATACAGGATTGAGGATTGGTGTTTCAACAGCAAAAGGATTATGTTATGCACTTGATACTCCCCTGATTGCCATACTAACCCTGAAATCAATGGCAAATGGTGCCAGGAATTGTATCAAAGAAAATTCTAAATCATATCGTGAAAAGGTTTTACTATGTCCCATGATTGATGCCAGGAGGATGGAAGTATATTCAGCTCTTTACGACACAGGCCTGAAAGAAATACAACCGGCATCTGCAAAGATCATTGATCAAAATTCATTTTCTGATTACCTGAGAGAAAATTGCGTTTATTTCTTTGGAAATGGTGCTTCTAAATGCAGGGATGCTTTGGGAACATGGCCTAATGCCAAGTTCTTGAATGACTTTATTCCTTCTGCCAGATTTATGATATCCCTGGCGCAAGAGAAGTATAATCTCAAAAAATTTGAAGATTTAGCTTATTTTGAACCGTTTTATTTGAAAGATTTTATTGCTGGAAAACCCAAAGTGAAAGGTTTATTATAAAAACGTTATGGAAAAAGAAAATAAATCCCCTGTGAGACTTGTGGATGGCATAAAAGATCTGAAGAAAGTCATTTAAGCATTATTAATATTTTCTTACTTTTGGTGAGAAAATAACATCAAATTATAAACATATGAATTACAATATATTAAAGATTGACATAGCAGATAAGATTGCTGTCGTAACCATTGACAGGCCTGAAGCTTTGAATGCATTGAATTCAGAATTTTTTAAGGAGATGGATGATATAATTGCAAATATTTCAGCCGACAAGGATGTCAGAGTAATGATCATTACCGGTATGGGAAAAGCCTTTGTGGCAGGTGCTGATATTGCAGAAATGATTGATATGACCCCGGAACAGGGAACTTCCTTTTCAAAGCTGGGGCAAAATGTATTCAGAAGTCTTGAGAAGATGGAAATTCCTGTGATAGCAGCTATCAATGGTTTTGCACTTGGTGGCGGACTGGAATTGGCTATGGGCTGCGATTTCCGCATTGCAAGCAGTAAAGCTAAATTTGGCCAACCTGAAGTAAACCTGGGTATGATACCCGGATACGCAGGGACACAACGTTTGTCCAGATTAGTTGGCCTGGCTGATGCTTTGTATATGCTGACTACAGGTGAAATGATAGGGGCTCAGGATGCTTTACGGATTGGGCTGGTACAGAAAGTTGTTGAACCGGAACAATTGATGGATGAGATTAAAAAAATAGCCGGGACAATAGCGTCTAAGGGTCCAACTGCAGTCAGGAAGGTTAAATATGTTACCCGCAAGGGAATATTATCAACTTTCGATGAGGGATGTGATCTTGAATCAGAATACTTCGGAAGCCAGTTCAAGGCAGAAGGTGAAGTAGGTATGAGAGCTTTCCTTGAAAAAAGAAAACCTGACTGGTAAGTGAATTGAGAAAATTAAAAAATCCATAAATAATTTATTAATTATCAAATATTGAAAATATGAGTTATGAAGAAAGATTACAAAATGTAACTGTGCTTGGTGCAGCCGGAAAGATGGGCAGTGGCATATTGTTGCTTACTGCTGTTGAAATGGCTGATCTGATGTTAAAGCCAGAAAACAAATCAAAAACCTTCGTTCTAAATGCAGTTGATGTTTCTAAAGAAGGATTGGCAGGATTGATGAAGTATCTCAGAACCCAGGTGCTGAAAGTTGCTGAAAAAAAGACAGTACCGCTGCGAAAGGCTTATGCAGATCGCAAGGATATTATTGAAAATTCTGAGATAATTAATCAGTATATTGAAGATGTAGTGAGAATAGTCCACCCATCCACCAGAATGGAAGCAGCCTATGATTCCACACTGGTTTTTGAAGCTATTAATGAGAACAAGGACTTAAAAATTAAAATATTATCCCAGATAGATAAAAATAATCCTCATAAACCATGGTTTTTTACCAATACCTCATCAGTACCTATCAATATTATTGATGACGGAGTTGGCCTGGATGGCAGAGTGCTGGGATTCCATTTTTATAATCCACCGGCAGTTCAGAAACTGGTTGAGTTGATCGTAACAAACCAAACTAGCAAAGACATAACAGAATTTGCAAAAGTGTATGCTAAGAATCTGAAAAAAGTTGTGGTTCCATCCAATGACGTGGCAGGATTTATTGGTAATGGGCATTTTATGCGGGATGCACTTCATGCTATACATGAAGTTGAAAAGTTGTCTGATGAAATGCCATTTGAGCAGGCGGTTTATATGATTAACAGGGTTTCGCAGGAATATCTGGTAAGGCCAATGGGGATTTTTCAACTGATCGATTACGTTGGCATCGATGTTGTCAGGTTCATCATGCAGGTTATGAATCCGTATATGCAGGATGAAGAGTTACACAGCCCGTTGCTGGATAAAATGATCAGCCTTAATATAAAAGGTGGACAGCATTCCGATGGGTCCCAGAAAGACGGATTCCTGAAATATGAAAAAGGCAAACCGGTTGGAATATATAGCCCGGAAAAGAAAGAATATATAGCCATTGAAGATTTCAAGGCCCAATGTGATGAAAAGTTAGGAGCGCTCCCTGATTCTGTTGTGGCCTGGAAATCAGTTGTAAGAATGAAAAATAAGGATGAGGTACTTAAAAATTATTTTAATGAATTGAACGTGCTGAATGCATTAGGTGCTGATTTAGCAACGAAGTATGGTAAACGGTCGAAAGAAATCGGCAAGAAATTGGTTTCAGATAATGTTGCGCTGAATGAGGAAGATGTTAATACTGTTTTAATGACGGGTTTCTTTCATGCGTACGGACCTATAAATAACTATTTTAATTAATCAGATAACAAATATTCATTAAAAGAATAAATATTAATCAATTATGGTAAAACTAAGAAAAAAAGTATATATGACAGCCGGTTACAATACTATTTCGCTGGGAACCGGCCGTAGTGAATTTAATCCAAAAAAGGCCCGTCCGGGCATTGAACATTATATCAAGGAGGCAGGACAGGCTACCCTGGAAAAAATAGGCGGGGCGAAAAATGTTGACGAAGGAATTATCGGCAATTTTATGGCTCCCAGATTTAATAAACAGGGTAATATGCCGGGTTTTATACCATTTGTGGATGAAGGGTTGGAATGGAAGCCATGCAGCAGCCAGGAAGGTGCCTGTGGATCAGGAGCATTAGCCCTGATCGGTGGTGTGAAATCCGTCCTTGCCGATACAGCTGATGTCGTTTTAACAATTGGTGTTGAGGTTCAAAATACCGTTAAAGCTATTTATGGTGCTGATATTCTGGCAGGTGCCGGATGGTTCCAGAAACGGAAAAACGGCCATGCCTATTTCTTCCCTGGCCAGTTTAGTGACAGGGCAGGCGCTTATTACGAAAAGTATGGCTTCGAAAGAACACGTAAAGGTTTCGCCCGGTGGTTCCGGAACGCTATTGAAAATGCAAGACTTTGTCCTACTGCCCAGGAACATGAGAACAAAATAGAAGATCTTGAAGCTTTTTATATGAGCCGTAAGCCCGATGGCCGGTCTTTCGTGGACAACCTTTCTGTGCTTGACTGTTCAAAGGTATCCGATGGTGCTTCAGCCATTACAATTATGTCGGAAGAAGGGTTGAAAAGATGTGGCATACCTAAAGCTGATGCTGTTGAAATTATCAGTTTTGCTCAAGTTGAGAGAAATATCGCCAATGACCCACCTGATCTGACAGAATTGACAGCCATCAAAAAAGCTGCCCATCTGGCATTGGAATCTGCGGGTATCACTATCGATCAGTTGGGGACTATTGAAACCCATGATTGTTTTAGTATTGCAGGTATACTTGCGGTTGAGGCGTTTGGTTATGCCAAACCCGGCGAGGGAGCTGATTTTATTGCTGCCGGCCATACTGCCAGAGATGGGAAGATACCGATGAATACTACAGGTGGCCTGATCGGCTGGGGACATCCAACCGGAGGTACAGGTGTTCACCAGGCAGTAACCATTTGGGAACAGCTGACAGGCAACGCCGGAGATGCTCAATTAGAAATTAAACCTGACCGTCCTTACGGCATGACCGTAAACATGGGTGGAGATGATGTGACTGTAGTAGCTATTATCTATAAAAGAGGAGAATAAAATTTCCCGATGCCTGCCGAACAGGCAGGCTTTGTATCGAAGCAGATCATTACTCAAAAAGTAATACCT